>JBGPEF010000380.1:0-5731 GCA_041482675.1 Tepidisphaeraceae bacterium
ACGTACAGAGACACCACGGACACGGCGATCGAAAGTGTGAACGCGAGCTGGATTGACCACCCAAAAAAGAACGGCAGGAGTGGTCCCACTCCGGCAACAGCGAATGACGCCCAGGTTACAGTGGCGTGCTTAATCGCGTGCAGCGTCTCCTGGCGGTTATTAAACAGAAGCTTCATTTCCACCGCCCGCTCGGACTTGATCCCCAGGTAATTCCCCACCGCCATCGAGAGCCCATCGGCGGCCAGGTTCGCGAATCCCAATGCGAGCACGATCCACGGACTCAGGCCCGCTCCGCGCACTCCAGCGACAACGGCGAAAGTGGTGACGATGCCATCGTTCGCGGCATAGACGATGTCACGCACATAATGCTCACCCAGTGCCGTCCATTTCCCCGTTGGTCGTAGTGTTGCCATGGAGGTGCTCATTTGAACGACGCCTTTGGGGCCACGGCCGGCTGAACATGTGTCCTCACGAGCGGCCAGATTAACTTTGGCAGTTCGACAAAAGTCACCGGGAGCAGGGCCAGCCCAAGCACCAGCACCCAACCACCGGCAGTCAGGGGCGCGGCTTTCAGAAGGTGCCTTGTTGCAGGCAGAAGAATAAGCGCCGTCTGCACCAACGCACCAACGAGAATTGCCCCCAAAAGCTGCGGGTTGGAGAAGTAGCCCAGCTTGGGCATCACAACCGTGCGGCTACGGCATCCAAATGCGAAAAAGAGCTGCGCAAAGGCAATCGTACAGAATGCCGCCGTTCGCGCCACCGGCAGTCGCGCCTCGCTTTGACGATACATAATTGCGAAGGCGGTGGCTGTGACCGCCGCGATAAGGCCACCCTGCCAAAGCATGATCAGGCCCCGCCGCAGGCTGATGATCGGCTCGCTGGGCCGGCGCGGAGGCCGCGACATCACCCCAGGCTCCGTCGGCTCCACGCCCAGTGCCAGCGCCGGCAGGCCATCGGTGATCAGGTTAATCCACAGGATCTGAATCGCCAGCAGCGGCGCTGGCCAGCCCACCAGCGCTGCACAAAACATGAGCAGTACTTCACTCGTATTCGAGGCCAAAAGATAGTGAACGAATTTCTGAATGTTCTCATAAATGCCCCGGCCTTCCTCGACGGCGGCGACGATCGATGAGAAGTTGTCATCCGTCAGCACCATGTCCGAGACCTGCTTGGTGACATCCGTCCCGGTAATACCCATGGCAATGCCAATATCCGCGGCCTTCACGGCCGGCGCATCGTTCACTCCATCACCGGTCATGGCAACAATGTGTCCCCGCGCCTTGAGGGCGCGCACGATCCGCAGTTTCTGTTCCGGCGAAACGCGGGCGTAGACGCTGACGTTGTCCACCACCTCCGCCAACGCTTGGTCGGAAAGTCTTTCCAGCTCCAAACCGCTCATCACGATGCTATTGGCACCCGCGATGCCCAGCTCGCGGGCAATCGCCAGGGCGGTTTGCGGGTGATCGCCGGTGATCATCACCGGCCGCACGCCGGCGGTGTGGCATTTATGCACCGCCACCTTCGCCTCTTCCCTCGGCGGATCCATCATGCCAACCATTCCCGCGAGAATCAGGTCTGATTCTTCAATCCGCGCAGGTGCGCCCTCGGGAAGACCTCGGTAAGCCAGCGCCAGCACCCGCAACGCTCGACCTGCCAACTCCGAACTCAACTCCAGCAGTTGCTTGCGGCGGGACGCCGTCAAAGGATGAATACTGCCACCGCACAGTTCGCCGCTGCACATGTCCAGGATGACCTCTGGCGCGCCCTTCGTGAGAATCGTCAAACCAGCCGGTGTGCAAGCCAACACCGACATCGTCTTCCGCTGCGAGTCAAACGGCAATTCGTCACCCAGTTCGTGGGCGCTGTTGGCCTTGGGAATTCCCGCCTTTAGAGCCGCGACCACCAGCGCGCCTTCGGTCGGATCGCCGATGACTCCCCAATTATCACGTGATCCGACCGGAGCGACGACGGCGTGATTACACCAGGCCGCAACCGTCAATGCCTGCCACAGATCCGGCTCGCGCGTCGCATCAACCGCGATTCCGTGATTTCTACGGCTCGAGTCGCGTTTGTGGAACTCGCCAACCGGAGCATATCCGCTGCCGGTCACGTCGAAATGGCCGCTGCCCACGACGATCTCCCGCACCGTCATCTCGTTGCGAGTTAGTGTTCCAGTCTTGTCCGAACAGATCACCGTTACCGAACCGAGCGTTTCCACGCTCGGCAGGCGGCGTATCAGCGCATTGCGCCTGGCCATTCTCTGTAGCCCCAATGCCAGCGCGATGGTGATGACGGCCGGCAACCCTTCAGGCGCTGCGGCCACCGCCAAACTGATGGACAACAGCAGGACATTGATCGGCTTGCCGCCCCGCGCAAGCTGGAGCGTAAAGATAATCGCGGCGATGACGCCAACTGCGATGGCCAGCATTTTTCCAAGCCGGTTCAGCCGTCTTTGCAGCGGCGTCGGTTCAGCCTCGTACTGGTCAAGCATTCCGGCGATCTGCCCGAGCTGCGTTCCCATACCCGTCGCGACTACGATGCCACCAGCCTTGCCGGCGTCGACTGCCGTGCCCATGTACGCCATGTTTTGCCGCTCGGCCAGCGGCGTCGTTTCGTGCAGCGTGGGACGATGGTCCTTGTCTACCGGGACCGATTCCCCAGTCAGCGCAGCTTCGAGCACGCGCAGCCCCGCCGAGTGAACCAGCCGCAAATCGGCGGGCACCAGGTCGCCGGCTTCGATCTCCACGCGGTCCCCCGGAACCAATTCTCGCGCTGGCACCTCAATCAGCATTCCCTCGCGAATGACACGGGACTTGGGAGCCGTCAGCTTCTGTAGCGCCAGCAGCGCCCGTCCTGCCCGATCCTCTTGCAGAAAGCCCATCAGGCCATTGAGGAGTACGATAGCGAGAATGACCAGGCAGTCTATCCATTCTCCCACAATGGCAGAGATGACGGCCGCTCCGATGAGAATCCAAATGGTCAGATCGTTGAACTGCCGAGCCAGGCGTTTCCACGCTGGCTCGGTCGGCTTCTCTTGCAACTCATTGTAGCCATGGTGCTCGATGAGCTGTGTCGCGCTGCTCCCGTCCAGCCCGCGGGAAGGGTGGGCGTGCAATGCCCGGGCAACTTCCTCGACATTGACCGCATGGGGGGTTGGCACGAGTTCGACGTGGGCCGGCCTCGCCTCCGTTTTAGTCAACTGAGACTTCTGTTGGACATGCGGGTATTTTCTATCGTTCGCTGGTTGAGTCTGCGACATGGTTGAACAGCTATCTCAAATGATTATTTGCAGCCGCCCTTTGCCATCAGGATTATCACTTGGATGAAGCTCCGCCATTCCGCCGCGCCCCCGCCCTCTTCCTCATATTGGTTGTCTGCTTGCGTACCCAGGCGATCCACTCATCAAATCCTTCTCCCCGCGATGCCGAGAGCACGAACAATGGTGTACGCGGGTGAAGCCGCTCCACATCAGCTCGGAAAGATTGAAGATCGAAGGAGCCCACCGACAACAGGTCGAGCTTGTTCAGCACGATCGCATCCGCCCACCGGACCACCTGTGGATGCTTCGCCGCCTCGTGCGCCCCCGCCGCGACGCTGAACACCGCAACCCGTTTCTCCTCTCCCAGGTCATAATCGCTGGGCCCGAGCAGCAAGCTGATGTTCTCGATAAACACCAGGCCAAGTTTGGTCAGATCGAGCCGTGCCAACCCGCGCTGAATATCGGCCGCTGTAAGAAACGTCTCGCCCCCGGATTCTAATCTTGCCACCTGGTGCGCCATCGCCGTGAATCGCTCGATGTCCGGATTCACCGTCGAATTGGCGGCGATGACACCGATCCTTAGCTCGGGAAGCATTCTCGCGATCGTCTGGAGAATCAGCGTCGTCTTGCCGCATCCCGGGCCCCCAACAATATTGAACGATGACACGCCGTTGCGGCGCAACGTCCCCCGGTTCAAAGATGCTGCAATAGCATTCTCTTCCGCCCCACGGGTCGAGCCGTGCCGTCTCAAGTGCCCATTTCCAAAGTGATGGCCACGGCCCAATTGGGCCTCCTCTGCAAGATCATTCGGTGGTGATTTGCTGGTCCAGGAGCAATACGCGGCGCTTGATATAGCTTTCGTCACCATCGAACTCAACCTCGTAGGCGGTGTACGGGTAAAACCACGTGCTCACCACCACACCGACATCGCCCCGAAACAACTCCAGCTCCGGGATGTCCTGCTCAAGCCGCACCCTCTCACTTGCGAGCACCTGTCGCACGTCTTGCTCCTTCGTTCAGCCTTATTAAGTATCTGCATGTAAACGGGATGGGACCATCAGGTACAGGCGGAAACCCCCATCGGTGCAAACCCTAGCGGCATAGGTAGATCTTGTAGATAGCGCGATCTGGCCGACTAAAATGGCCCCTCCGCGGATTTGTCACATAACGACGGGCGTGTTGGACCCTGCCGAACCAAATGGGTCGAGCAGATGCACCCAGAGGAGTCGAAGGGTCAATCCAGTGCCCGCCTGCCTTCCGCCGCAGTCGCCGCATTGAGCGGCATGTTGCCGCCAGCAACAACGATCTCCTGCCCCTCGCGACGATAGCAGAAATCGTATGAACTCGGCTGCGGACCCACTGAGATGCCGGCTGGGGGGCTTGTTCATGCACACATAGAGGAATCGGCTCAGTGGGTATTTATGCCCGCGGACGTTCTCGGCTGTCGGCGCGTAGAAGTGACCGTCAGAACCGGCCAACGGAACCGCCCGCACTCCTTGAGCCGCGAAAAAGATGCCGGCGCATCCGATGGCTGCCGGATCGGCGGCGACGTCCTGGAGCACCGGCCAAGACCCACCATTTCGGAACGTCTGCGAATCTGTCGTGGCTGAACATCGGGCCACTCCTGTCCTCATGCGGCGTTACAGTTACACCGGTCAATCAGGTCTCATGTTCAATCAGCTCCGTCGCGCCAGCCTGGCGACCACCGCCACCAGTTCTCCCGGCTCCACCGGCTTCGACACCTGCACGTCAAACCCCGCCAACATTGCCCGCCGCCGGTCCTCCGACCGGGCGCAAGCCGTCAGCGCCACCGCCGGGGTCTTTCCACCCTTCTCGGCCGGCAACGCCCGAAGCTCCCGCACCAACGCATACCCATCCATGTCCGGCATCCCAATGTCGCTGATCAATACATCCGGGAAGAACACCGGCAGGCGCCGAAGGCATTCGGTCGCGGTCGCGCACGTTGCCACCGTCACCCCGCACTGCTCCAGTTGGTGTTTCACCAGGTTCACCGCATCCGCGTTGTCATCGACGATCATCACTCTCACCCCGCTCAGATTGGGCGCTGCGTCAAACTCGCGCGCTGTCGGGGTGCATGGATGCTCGTGCCGGTCTTCTCCATCCGGCACATCCACCGCCAGAATCGGCAGCCGTACGATGAATGTCGCCCCCTGCCCCTCGCCCGGGCTCTTGGTTATCACCGTCCCGCCGTGCAACTCCACCAGGTTCTTCACAATCGACAGGCCCAGTCCCAGCCCCGAGTGGCTCCGGGTCGGCGATGAATCCGACTGGCTGAACCGCTCAAAAACATGCGGCAGAAATTCCGGGCTGATCCCTTTCCCAGTATCGCTCACCGACAATTCCACGTGCGAGCTGGCCCGCTCCAGCACCACCTGCACCCTCCCGCCTTTGGACGTGAACTTGATCGCGTTGCTCAGCAGGTTCCACACCACCTGCTGCATCCGGTGCGGG
>JBGPEF010000381.1:0-5707 GCA_041482675.1 Tepidisphaeraceae bacterium
TCGTATGGGTCGATGACGTATGGGATGTTGAAGACTTATATTTACGCGGGACTCTCGAAGGATGATCCGCGGGTGAAGGCGGCGTGGGATTGGATTTCGAAGAACTGGACGCTGGATGAGAATCCGGGGATGCGGGCGAACAATCCGGAGGTGGCGCAGAACGGGATGTATTACTACTATCTGACGCTTTCGCGGGCGCTGAATGCGTATGACCAGCCGATCATCGTGGACCCGCAGGGGAACAAGCATGACTGGCGGGTGGAATTGATCAACAAGCTGGAGACGCTGCAAAAGCAGGATGGGAGTTTTATGGGGGAGAAGCGGTGGATGGAGGACAACGCGAATCTGATTACGGCGTTTGTGGTGCTGTCGCTACAGGAGGCGATGGTGGATTTGAAGGAGCATCCGGCGAAGTAGTTGGGGAGCTAACGCCGCGATGGACAAGGCGCGAGCGCGCCTCGGAGTTCCCGAGGCGCGCTGCTTTGCAGAAGCAGCGGAGGGCTTCGTCGGTGTTGCGGGCGACGCCTTGGCCGGATTCGTAGCGGGTGCCGAGGGAGGTCATGGCGCGGGCGTAGCCGATGATGATGACGGAGTGAAAATATTCGGGGGTGGGGGGAGGTGGAGGGAAATAGAATTCGCTGGGTTGGGCGATGGGGATTTGGAGTTGGTTGAGGCCGCAGTGGGGGCAGAAATGGGCTCCGATGGGGAGGCGGGAGAGATCGTGGTGGCAGCGGGGGCAGGGTGTTGACCGTTTCCCGGTTGCGAGCTCGCACATGGGGATGTGCTCCGACGGCTGCATAGAACCTCAACGACGACAGCCGGAATTATACACCCACTCAAGCCGGTGATCGCACTGTTTATATCACGTCCACCCGTAGCCCCGGGCACCGCGCCAATGCCGCGTCACCGGTGAGAACAGCGTCTGCGTTTTCTACCATGGCAGTTGCGAGATGGATTGCATCGGGCGTTTTGAAGCCATGCGTTGCTCGCAATTCCGTAGCTCTCTCGACGATGGCGGCGGAGATTTCAGCGAAAACGAACGGCCTCCGGGAAAAAAAGCCGTCGTATCGGTTGAGCAATTCCACCTGCCCCGCGCGCATCGGCTTAACTCAGCCGCGAAAGGCGCGAGGTGATCAGGACGCCATCGGGCATTGCTTCCAGCGTCTGCAACCGGCTCAACACGGGGTCTCGAAATTGTGGAAGGCCCTCGATCGCATAGATAATGCAACAGGCATCGAGATAGAGCCGCATCAGCGGTCTCCCCAGGAATTCCTCTCATCCCGCACTTGCTGATCGATCTCGTCTTTCGTGCGATTGCCGGCTGGGAGCCGACTTAAGTACTGGAAGACGCTCTCGCCATTTCCACCTGATGAAGCGGCCAGTGGCCGGATGGTTACTTCCACCTCCGCCTCCACGCCAGCCACGGGTTGATCAAGTTCGACGTTTCGGGGCCCGATGAGACGACCTTTTACGACTGTTCGTTCCATAGATGGGACCAACTATAAACTGAACAAGCGCCCGTAGTCACGCGAAATGATTATTCCCGCAGGCCGAACTCGTTCAACCTTCGATGAAGCGTCCTTCTACTGATGCCGAGTTGTTTGGCGGCTTCGGTGCGGTTGCCGCGGCAGGCTTCCAATGCCTTCATGATGGTTTGTTTGGAGAGGTTGGTGAGGTTTAGCTCGGGGGAGGTGTCGTCGTCGGGAGTGGTGGGGAGGGGGGATTCCTGGAAGAATTTCTCGGGGAGGTCTTCGGCGGAGAGGGTGCGCTTGCCGCTGAGGATGACCAGGCTTTCGAGGGTGTTTTTTAATTCGCGGACGTTGCCGGGCCAGTCGTAATGAGTGAAGGCTTCGAGGAGGGAGGGGTCGATTTCGCGGGGTTCGAAGGCATTTTGGCGGCAGATTTCGTCGAGGAAGAACCGGGTGAGCAGGGGAAGGTCTTCGGGGCGGTCGCGGAGGGCGGGGAGGGGGATGCGGACGACGTTGATGCGGAAATAGAGGTCCTGGCGGAATTTTCCTTCGCGGGCTTCGGATTCGAGGTCGCGATTGGTGGCGGCGACGATTCGCACATCGACTTTTTGGGGGGCGGTGGTGCCGACGGGGGTGATTTGGCCGTCTTCGAGGACGCGGAGGAGTTTGGATTGCATGCCGAGGGGGAGTTCGCCGATTTCGTCGAGCAAGAGTGTGCCGCCGTTGGAGGCCTGGAAGTAGCCGCGGGTTTTTTGGTCAGCGCCGGTGAAAGCGCCGCGTTCGTGGCCGAAGAGGGTGGATTCGATGAGGTTTTCGGGGATTGCGCCGCAGTTGAGGGCGAGGAATGGGCCGGATTTGCGAGGGCCGGCTTCGTGGAGGGCGCGGGCGACCATTTCCTTGCCGGTGCCGGATTCGCCGCTGATTAATACGGTGGCTTTGACGGCGGCGGCGCGGTTGATGATCGCGAACACCTGCTGCATCGCCGGACTCTGCCCGATGATGTTTCGATAATGCCAACCCTCGCGAACCAACCCGCGGAGGTGCAAGAGTTCCTGCCGCAATTGCTTATCCTCCAGCGCCTTCCGCACCTGTAAGAGCAATTCCTCTGGATTCAGCGGTTTGATCAGATAATTCGAGGCCCCCCCCACCTTGATCGCTTCCACTGCCTGTCTGACCGTCCCATATGCAGTCATGAGAATTACCGCCGTACCAGGATGATTCTGTTTCACCCAGCGCAGCAACTCCCGTCCGTTCACTCTCGGCATCATCAAATCTGCGATGACCAGATCAGTTCCCGCACGGAGCGTGTCAACCGCCTCTTGTCCATCCACAGCTGTTTCGACGGAATAGCCTTCGTCGCGCAGCGCCTCTGCCATCGCCTCTCTTACTGAGGCGTCGTCCTCAACCAGCATGATATGGAAACCATTCTCGTTCATTGATCAAGAAGTAATAGCAGTTTTCTGCGCCACAGATATGGCCTCCGCGTTCGCGATCGTTCCGGTCTGGGCCAGCGGGAGCTTCAACACAAATTTTGCACCGCGATTTGGCTCCGACTCCACAGAGACACTCCCATGGTGGTTATCAACGAACCGCTTTACCAAAGCCAAGCCTATGCCGCTTCCACCTTTCTTCGATGTTGCGAAGGGCTTAAACAGGCGATCTCGCATTTCTTCTGGAATGCCAGGTCCAGTGTCTGTTACGGAAATAGTACCGAATCCGTCTGATTCATTGACGGCGAGGGTAATAGTGCCGCCTCGCCCCATCGCTTGCTGTGCGTTGATCACCAAATTCAAGAGGACCTGCCGCAACGCGTGCGGGTCACAGGCCACGACGACGGGATGCGACGTACCCGAGACGATCATTCGTGTGCCAGTCTCGCGCAGTGCTTCCTGCACGAATGTCTGGAGGTTTTGCGCAGCACTGGAAAGATCTACTGGCGATACTTCCATGGCCTGAGCTCCCTCATGGCCCAGATACCCTTTCACGAGCCGATTTACGCGATCCAATTCAGCAGCAATCAGCTTGGCAGTCGCGCTCACCCGCTCAGGCTCCTGACGATGGCGATCTAATGATTGCAACTGATACAAAAGTGCTTGCATGGGGTTGCCGATTTCATGTGCAAGCACGGCCGCCGCCAAGCCGCGTTCGGCGAGTTGGCCCTGTTGCTCAAGTTCAGCGCGCTGGCGCTGGCGTTCGGCGGAGCCCCAGAAGCGATAGGCCATGATTCCGACGCCGCTGACGACGAGGAAGGCGATGAAGGTTTGCCAGCCGACTTTTTTGATGAGGGGCCATTCGACGCGCCAGAAGTTTTTGCGCAACTCGGGGATGGAGAGGTCGAGGTAGATGATGCCGTGGGGCTCGCCGTTTTGCTCCCAGACGAAGGAGCGGCGGTAGCTTTGGGGATTGGCGTTGAGCATGCCCTTCACATCTTCGAGGGAGCGGGGGACGGGGATGTCGTTGTTGCGGCGGACGGCCGCGCCGAATTTCTTTGAATAATCCAGAAACGCGACGGCTTGGACGGTTTGATCGCCGAGGAGCTCGGCTTTGAGCGGGTCGAGGACTTGTTCCTGCCTTGTCCAGGGGATTGGATTCGACAAGTGGATCTTGACGCGCTGGGCGATGCGGTCGGATTTTTCGTTCACATCGCGCTCATAAGCCGCCTCGACGACCCACAGCGTCCACGGCCAGGTGAGGAGGGCGGCGACGCAAACGAAGATGGCGGGGATGAGCCAGCCGCGGAGGATGTGATGTTTGGTGAACACGTGCGATTGAAGCCCAGTGAGAATTCTATGTACTTGCGGTGCCGCCGTCGCTGGGGGTGAGTTGGGGGCCGAGGAGGTTTTCGACGAGTTTGAGGAGTTCGAGGGGGTTGACGGGTTTGATGAGCCAGCCGGCGAGGAGGCCGCCGTCGTTGGGGCGGGCGTGGTGGAGGTCGAAGGCGGTCATGACGATGACGCGGGTTTGGAGGTGGGCGTCGGTGAGCTTTTTGAGGAGATCGAGGCCGCTGCCGTCGGGGAGATTGAGATCGAGGAGACAGAGTTGGGGGCGGCGGGAGTGGGCCAATTCCCAGCCCTGGCGGGCTGTCTCGGCCTGGAGGGTCCGATAACCGTGATCGTTGAGAAATTGGCCGAGACTGCCGCGCAGAGAGCGGTCATCTTCAACGAGCAGGATGGTGGAGGCGGGTGGAGCCATTGGGTGCTGCGGCGAATTGTAACGTTAGCTGAGCAAGAGCAATGCCATAGGTGGGATATCGGCAGGGTGAAGCGGTGGCTGCGGATGGAGGGTTGTGCTGGGCCAGCGTGGCTCATGGGCTGGCACACGAGACGGGCCTGGCACAGGGGTGGCACCGGGGGAATCGCGGGTTTTGGGGGGTAAAACGGCGGTCGCGAAGTGGCATGGGCGTTGCGAATGGGGGCTGATATAACGTCGGCGCGGGATCGGTGGTTTCGTGCCGGGGACGATACAAACTTTTACTGCCTTGAGCTTCGGTGGGGCCGATGGCGGCCGGGGTTCAAGAGGGAGGTCGAAGATGAGAAACGTGGGAGCTTAACGGCTCCTGCTAAAACAGTGTTCTTCCCGGAAAGGGAGCCGCGCGGGTTTGCATCCTTTGTAATGCCCGGGCGGCTCCTGTTTTTTTGCGCGGGAGCGAGAGGGTGGTGTGCTGAAGCACACCCTACATGGGCTGCGTGATTGGCCGGGGAGGGGTTACATATCTTCGAGGTTCTTCCAGGCTTGGCTGCCGTCGCGGAGGGGGGAGAAGTCGGGGGGAGTTTTGGGGTCGTGAAGGGCGGTGGCGTCGGCTTCGCGTTTGAAGTGTTGGGCGCGCTTGAGGGCGAGCCAGGCGAGGGCGAAGAGGATGGAGGCGGCCATGAGATAGGAGGAGGCGATGACGAAGGAGCCACCGCGGAATCGGCCGACGGAGTTCCAGATCAATTGCACGGCGAGGACGGCGCAGAAGGCACTGCCGATGAGGAGGAAGCCACGGCTGCGATAGGCGGCGCGGCGCAACTTGGTGACCTGGCGGATGCGATTGGCGTCGAGGTCGTCGCGATTGGCGTCGGTGGGGGGCTCATCATCTTCGATGAAGGAGGGCTCGGGGAGGTCATTGTGGACGAAGGGTTCGTCGGGAGGGGGGACGGAGGCCGGGTTGGGCGGGCCGGGATCGTCCATGGGTTGACCGTAGCAGAATTGGGGAGGGGAGGATACAAGAAAGGGAGAGGGACAGGGGACAAGGGAGA
>JBGPEF010000382.1:0-5702 GCA_041482675.1 Tepidisphaeraceae bacterium
GCGCAACGCAGCGACGAGGAAGATCGATTGGCAGTTCACAACCGCCGACGCCCGGATCAGGCTTCGCCGCCTATACCCGAAACTTTAGGTGCGATGGAGCACTAGCAGCGATCGTTTCTAATCCGGTAAATCCGGGTCATAACAACCATGAACCTTGTCGCAAAGTGCTACGTATCCGCAGCTAAAACCATCGAGAGTTAAGCCTACAGCATTCATAATGTGGAGCGCCGGTGAGTTTGGACTGTCCAATAGTTTGCCCGTCGGCTTCAATCGAGTGATGTCTGAGGGGGGCGGATCAGCAACATCAACCGCGAGGGCGATCCCGGCACCGCCAGTCATCGGGGGCTTCACAGCGAAAGCAACGTTGCAATCGTGAAAGGTACAGCGCAGTAATCTGATTCCGTCCGGCAGGTAGAGTCCATCTGCGTTTGCGCGGACATTTATTCCATTGCACCAAAGCGAGGCAGTAAGAATTTCGATGGAATCGGGGGGATGAAATCTACAGTCAAAGGAAATCTTTCGATCGCCCTCGCGAACGACTAAACGGGTTCCCTCAACCTCGACGTCCCAGTTATCGGTGGCAACAACAAGCTCATTATCGACGATCTTCACCTTTTGGCGGTTTTTCTCGTCCAGAACCACGAGGCTCAGCAAAACGTGATTCGCTTCCGAACGGAATTTTATCAGAGGTATTCCATCTACAAGCAGCGGCACCTGGGGCATCCATTCGACGTTGCTGTAAACGTACCCACACGTGCCGAAGGAGATTGTCACTTTATCTCCCGAAAAGAACAGCGGATGCGGCGAGGTCTGAGGCCTGGTTTTATTGAAGGGCTCATTATCACGAGCTGTAATGACATCATCCGGCAGCCATCCGCGAGTGTGATGGTCATGATGAGTGCCGCAGAGCAATGTTAAATCCTCGGCGCGGTGTTCACGGGTTGATGCATACCCGCGCATGTGATGAATTTGGTAGATCGGATTTCCACAGAAAATACAGCCGAAGTAGCATCGTTGGCGAACTTCGCGCTTAATGGGATCAGGTATGGGGGGACGCGACTCGCTCACGGCTCGTCTTCTCTGGATCTTCTCAAAACTGCTTCAAAAATCGCAGATCGTTCTCGACGAAGTGCCTGATATCATCTATCCCATACTTCCTCATCGCAATCCTCTCAATCCCAAACCCAAACGCCCACCCCGAATAAACCTCCGGATCGATTTTGCAAGCCGTGAAGACATTCGGATGCACCATCCCGCACCCTCCCAGCTCAATCCATCGCTGCTTATCCTCAAACCACACATCCACCTCGGCCGACGGCTCCGTGAACGGAAAAAAGCTCGGCCGAAAGCGGATCTTCGCCGTCGAGCCAAAATATGCCCGCACGAACTGCATGATCGTGCTCTTGAGATCCACCATGGTCACGTTCTTGTCCACCACCAGCGCCTCGAGCTGATGGAACATGAACAGGTGCGTCGCATCCACCGTATCCGGCCGATAAACCCGCCCCGGAATCACCACCCGAATCGGCGGCTTCTGCTTCTCCATCACCCGAATCTGCACCGTGCTGGTCTGTGTGCGAAGCAGAATTTGCGATTTGCGATTTGCGATTTGCGATTGATCGTCGGCTGCCAGGTAGAAGTTGTCGAGCGGATCGCGCGCTGGATGCTGCTCGGGTATGTTCAGCGCAATGAAATTGTGAAACTCATCCTCCACCTCCGGCCCCGCCGCTGTCGAGAATCCCATCCGCGCAAACAAATCCGTCAGCTCATCGGCCACCTTCATCAGAATATGCCGATTCCCCACCGCCGGCGGCCTTCCCGGCTCGGTCACATCCAGCGCATCCTTCGCCCCCGATCCCGCCGCCGCGATCTCGGCCTTGCGGGCCTCAAAGGCCTGTGAAATCTGCGCCGACTGCTTATTGACCTTCTGCCCCACCACCTTCTTCTGCTCCGCCGGGGCGGTCTTGATCAGTTGCGTCAGGTTCTTCACCTCCCCATTTGAGCCCAGATACTTGATGCGAAACTGCTCCAGCCCCTCCGCATTGCGCACCGCCGCCAGATCCGCCGTTGCGCGGGTGGTGACTTCGTCGATGGTTTGCAATGGATCGGCCATAACGCTTAAGCTTGGTGGCACATTCTTACGGCGGCCGGCCGGTTTTCAAGCCAATGGGGTAACACGCCATGGACCTGTCGAAACTTCCCAAGCTGTCCGAGACGCCCAAGCCCCCCGACAACACCCCACCCGCCACCGATCCGCCCCCACCCGAACCCACTAGCGCCGGCTTCGAGGCCTGGCTGAGCATCGCCATCGGCCTCTTCCTCCTCCTCATGTATCCCCGCTTCCTTCAGTGGCTCTCCCACCAGCTTTTCGGCACCTACTTCGGCGAAATCACCCTCAACAACCAAGTCGTTTCCTACACCCAGATCCCCGAATTCTGGATGGACCTCGGCCCCGTGCTTTTCGGCCTGGTCTTCATCCTCGAAGGCTTGGTGATGGCCTTCATCCGCCGCCCCGCCCTCATCGCCATCTGCCTCGCCCTCACCGCCCTCGCCACCCTCTACAACCTCATCTACCTCGTCGCCTCCTACAGCCGCTTCGGCCTCGCCCCCGTCTCCTTCCTCGCCGTCGCATTCGGCTTTTACATCTGCATGTACCAATGGAAATACCTCCGCCTCCGCTCCCCCGAACACTCCGCCCCCATGACCTGAATCTTCGTGTCCCTTGGTGTTCTTAGTGGATAATTCTTCGCGATCTTGGTGGACAAAAATGCCCCGGACGTGGGGAAGACGTCCAGGGCTCAGGGGGGGTGGGTAGGAACCGTTAAAGCGGCCAATACTGAATGTCTTGCATCAGCCGATTGTTTGCATCACCAGCAACCCGCACACAACCGCATATCCCAGCAGAGCGATCCATCCGACTATCCCTTTATCCCGTGTATCCATGGCTGCCTCCTTCCGAACAGCTAGACACGGACACGGCAATAAAGTTGGGCAGGGAGAACCCGCCTTCCATCTATAAAATGGCCTGCGGACAAGCGGCCGGGGACATCAATGCTCAACAATTTTGAATCCGTCCGCCCCGCACCGGTAGGTCGGGCACTCCTGCCCGACATTTTGCGGCCCCGCGCGTGAACTAACTCACCGTCCACTTCACCATCCACGTCCGCTTGCTCAGCGGCGGAATTCGCCCCGCCGAATGGTCCTCCACCGCCCGATCGAGCTGATCGAACCGTCCCGTCGTCGGCTCCAGCGCAAAATGCTTGTGCCCCGCCCATCCCCCGGTATTGATCCACACCCCCCAGTAAGCCGGCAGCAGATCATCCGACGAATACTCGATCATCAGCCGCCGATTCCGCTTCGGATACTTGATCACCGCCGGCGCAGCGATCGGATCAGCCGCGAACAGCTTCCACCCCTTTCCCGCCGGCAGCTCCTTCGGATGCGACAAATCCTCCTCGCCCAATTTCGGCCACGTGAACGGCTTATCTACCCGCTTCCCCCCCGAATCATGGCTGAACGACATGGCCGATGAGCCGGACAGATCCAATTCCACCGGGCTGTTCATCGCCAGCAGCGCATGCTGCGCCCAGATGAACCGGAACTCAAACGGCGCGAGATTCACCAGCGTATACTCGGCGACGATCGAGTTGTCCTCCAAATACAGCTTGCGCGCCAGCCGATATCCAAACCTCAGCCCGTGCCACACCGTGGTGATCCCGTTCTTCGTCGGCACCGCCGTCGTCGGCAGCCCCCAGATCTCCCCGTGATCCGGAATCTCTGTCCCCTCATACGGAAACCCCGCATATCGGCAGGGCGCGATCGCCGGTATGCACTCATCCCACCCCGCATACCACGAGTTCTGATACGGCATGTCATACTGCGCCCCCTGGCTGGGAATCTCGGAGGGATAAGTGAAGAGAAGCTGGTGGTGATCTGCCTTGTCGATGATCGAGGAAACTTTCCCGCCGATGATCGGCCAGACGTCAAAGCTCAGGGCATCGTTTTCGATCGTGACGGGAAGGGACATGACAACAGTAGCGTACCGCCGGACGAACGGCCCCGCTACTTCGCCTGCTCGGCCGCCGGCGACGTCGCGGTGGGAGCAGTCGTCGGCTTGCCCGCGACCGGCTGTGTCGCCGGCCCAGCGGCCTTGGCGGTTGGGGTGTTCTCAAACACGATGACGCAAGTAAAAGCCTCAGCGCGCCGGGCCGCGATGGGCTGCGTCGGCGGCGAAATTGCAAATGACTGCTGCTGCGCCGGCACCTGTTGCGCAGTCTCAACGTATGCGAAATCGGATGGCACACCCTTGCCCGCGAGGGTGCCCGCGCCCCGATTCTGCGCCTCCGCTTCACGCGTCAGTCCAGCCTCGGCCGGCTTGATGTTCAAAGTAACCAGCTCGGCAGGCCGGGTCGTCGGCGCAACCACCGCCGGCGCATTGGCCGTCAGTTTCTCCCGCAACATCACTTCGCTTTCCTTCGCCGCCACCTGGTACGCCAGTAAATGTTCCTTCTGGTCCGAACGCTCCAGCACCGCCAGCGCATTGCGGCGATATTCATCGCTCACGTCGCGCTCAACCGTCGCCCACTGATTCCGCTCCGGCTGCGAGAGCGATCGCGTCAGCTCCCGCACCTGCCGGTCATTCATGTTCCGCGCCAGGATCACCCGCGCCCCCGGTCCGTCCGGATCAGTCAATTGCATGGCCAGTTGTTGCTGCCTCAGCAGCACCGTGCCGCCGGCCAGGTCCTGCACCGCACCGACCCTGCCAACCTTCGCCTTCACTTCATCATTCACGCCCCGCGCATCAATCGTTCCCAGTGCCACGCCCGAAGGCTGCGTCGCCGGTGATACTCCTCCATCCGGCCGAACCGGCGTCGGACGCGCCGCCATTTTCGCAAACCGCTGCTCCGTCAGCGGCTCATCCCGAACCGCAACTGCATTCTGCTCCGGCAGTGTCTTTGTTTCCTGCAATGTGTCCTTCAGCGCCGCTTTCGCATCCGGCCGAGGCGCTTCCGCGCGGGCGTACTCCAGCCCTTCTTCCCGCTTGGCCAGTTGATCCAATGGGCTCCGAAGCGCCGGCGTCGCCGCCGCAACGCCCGTCTCGACTGGCACGCCGGCGGCGAATCCACCACCACCGGCGCCACCACCCACGCCCGCGCCGTTTGTGCCGGCCGCCAGGCGTCGTCCTCCATACAGCGCTTCCACGCCATCTTTCCAAATCCCCTCGGCCGAGGGCGCGGTGAAATAAATATTGTTCAACGCCAGATAACTCACCGCCGCCTCATTGGCGCTCTTCACATCCTCGGCCGTGACCGTAATCACCATCATGTCCCCGGCCGCAATTTGCTCCTGGGCCTGTGTCTTGAACGCCGCATAACGCGTGGGATCCACCTTCTGCCCAACCACCTCCTGCCGCAACGCCACTGTGCTCTCACTGTCACCCTTTTTGGCGGCCAACTCGACCGGCCCGCCCTTGAACGATCGGGCGTCGGCCACCGCGACGCCGCTTTCCGGCACCAACTCCGTATTTTTGCTCGGCTCCGTCGCCAACTGCGCAATCGGCGCTCTGGGATGGTGCGGCGGCAGCACCGAGTAAACGACGATCGCCAGCCCCACCGCCAGCACAATGATCGCCGCCGCCGACAGCAGTTGCGGGCTGTAGCTGATGCGAAACCGGCTGCGCGATCGTGTCAGTTCATCCCCAC
>JBGPEF010000383.1:0-5699 GCA_041482675.1 Tepidisphaeraceae bacterium
AGGGTGATACTGTCCTGGCTTCTGGGCGTTATGAACGTCTCGGAGCCAAGATTGCCCAAGAAGATTTCTGGGACCATGGCGAAGTTCAGTGGCCGCCCGCCAAGCATGATTAAACCGGTATTGGGCGTGGTTGTCGTTTGTACAGCGTCCACTGCACCATCGCCAATGATCGTCAAGGTGCCTTCCCCCGGCCCCGCACCGGCATCGAAATTCAAGCCACCGCTGGGAAGAGGATTTGTGTTGCTGAGATCAACCGTGAGGATATCGGCGCCGGCTTGGGCACTAATGCTGATGTTGGTGAGAGAGGAGACGGGAATGACGAAGGTGGGTGCATTGGGTGGCGTGGTGTTTTCATAGAACTCGACATTCGCGTGAGAGGCATCGAGGCGGATGTAATAGGTATCGTCGGCGGCGGTGCCGACGAGAGTTGAGCCGCGGACGTTGACGGTGAAGGAGGTGGGAGTGGCGACGCCGCCGTCTTTGTCGGTGACGCGGACGGTGGCGGTGTAGAGGCCGGGGGTGTTGTAGGTTTTGCTCAGGGTGAAGGTGCGGTCGGGGTTGATGGTGAGCGGTTGCTGGCCGGCACCGTCGCCGTAGTCGATGGTGGCGGTGAAGGTGTCGGCGAAGCCGGGATCGCTCACGCTGCCGTTGACGGTGAGCGGGCTGCCCATGCCGACGGTTTTGTTGCTGATTGCGGCGATGGTGGGGGCGACGTTGTTCACGGTGA
The DNA here is from genome assembly GCA_041482675.1 of Tepidisphaeraceae bacterium. Taxonomy (GTDB): domain Bacteria; phylum Planctomycetota; class Phycisphaerae; order Tepidisphaerales; family Tepidisphaeraceae; genus JBGPEF01. Next base: position 728 of record JBGPEF010000383.1, read on the forward strand.
CGATAGTTGTGTAATCGCGCGAGCCGCCATCGCGATCGGTGATGCGAACAGCGACGGTTCGGCTCGAGGGGCCGTCGGCGAGGAAGCTGGCGGGGATAATCGCGGAGGGATTGCTGCCGGTCAGGTCGAAATTGGAATCGTTGTCGAAGTCGTAGCTGTAGGTGAAGCCGGCGGCCAGATCGCCGGGGCTGTCGGCGATGTTGGAGAAACTGACGGTGGTGGTGGTTGAGCCTTCGGGGGCGGGGCCGCTGTTGGCGATGGTGGCGGTGGGGGCGACGTTGTTCACCAAAATGATCGTGTTGTAGGTGTTGACGCCGCCATCCTTGTCCATGACGCGGCCGCGGATGGTGCGTGAGCCGGATTCGGCCAGCAGGCTGGCCGGGACATTGGCGGTGTTGGTGTTGCCAGCGCTTCCGGCGTAGGTACCATCGCCGATGTCGAAAGTGCCGTCGTTGTCGATGTCATAGGCGTAGCGGATTGACGCCAGGTCGGCCAGGACGTCGTTGACGACGCTGAAGGTAACGGTTGCGCCGGCCGCGCCTTCGTTGACGTTGCCGCTGTTGATCAGGGTGGCGGTTGGGGGATTGTTGTTGTTGACGGTGAGGTTCTGGGTGAAATCGCGGAAGCCGCCATCCTTATCAACGAGGCGGATGTGGATCGGGCGGACGCCCGGGCCGTCCATATAGGCGGCGGGGACGGCGATGGTCGGCGTGGTGCTGTTGGTGATTTCGAAGGTGCCGTTGTTGTCAAAGTCGAAGTTGTAGAAGAAGCCGGCGGAGGTATCGAGTGTGGAAACATCCGTGCGGGTGGCGACGTTGACGCTGCCGGCGATGCCTTCGTTGACGGGCGCGCCGCCGGTGGTGGTGCCGTTGGGGGCGACGTTGTTGACGGTCACGGTGACGGTATCGATGCCGAAGAGTTTGCCGGAGTCGGTGACGGTGACGATGATCGTGTAGACGCCGTTGTCGACGTAGTTGTGATTGAGCGTGAAGGTCTTGTTGGCGTTGAGGGTGAGCGCCGAAGCCGTGCCGCTGTCGCCCCAATAGACGGTGGCGGACCAGGTTTCACCGGCATCGAGATCGACGAAGGAGCCGTTGGCGGTGAAGAGGGCGGCTTCGTTCACGCTTGCATCCGGGCCGGCATTCACGGCCGGGGCGTATTTGAGGAGATTGGTCGCACCGGGGGTGCCGCCGGAGGCGCTGGCGCTCCAGTTGGCCAGATCATTCGGATAGGCGGTGGCGGAATTGCGCTGGAGGGATGAGCCGCGTCCGTCGGCGTAGATGGGCCAGGAGTCGCCGTCGTTGTAGTTGACGCGATCGACCTGAACATAAGTCGGGGGAAGCAAGGCGGGGATCGGCTTGCCGAGGGCCAGTTTCTCGCCGTTGTTGCTGAGCGTGCCGGTGTATGGGCCGAATATCTGCACGGCGGCGGGGATGCTGTATTTGGCGCGGAAGACGGCGGGATCGATGGGCACGATAAGGGCGATTTCATCGATGGCCAGCGATGCGCCGGGGGCGAAGGTGAAGCCGACGCCGCTGGTGAATTGCCAGCCGTTGGCGCCATCGTGGAGGGCGATGGGCGCGCCGGAGATGTTTTTGATCTCGATGTACTCATCGGCGCCGTTGGAGGGGTTGTACATGACTTCGTTGATGACGACGGGGCCGACGAGTGGGGCGGAATTGGCCGCGCCGGGCGTGGAAGAGGACATGGCGGTGAAATCGCTGCCGCCGGTGCTCTTGATGTAGCGGCCGAAGGTCACTTCCGGATCGGCCGCGGCGAAATCGACGCTGTCGCGATATCCGCCGAGCTGGCCGCCACCGTAGGAGGAGGAAAGTTTCAGGTCGCCGCCGACGAACGAGAGTGAAAATACAGCGCCGAAGCTGGTCGATTGGAGGAGGGTGAGATAGCCGTTGGCGGGAACGATGCTGCCGGCGGGAAGGGTGTATTTGATCAGGTTGAGCAGGTCGTTGGTGAGGTACCAGCCGCTGATGTCGATGTCGGCGCCGGTCTGGTTCTTGAATTCGATCCACGGATCGGCGGCGGTGTTGTTGAGGACTTCGCTGATGACGATGGAGTTGTTGTTGAGGCCGGGATCGGAGGCGCCGGGCGCGCCATTGATGGTGGTGCTGGCGCGCCAGCCTTCCTGGGTGCTGAGAATGTCGTTGGTGGCGTTGGGATCGACGGCGACCAGTGAATATCCATCGCCATCGGTCTGGTTGTACCAGCCATCCTTGTACGTGAATTGCTCGATAATCTGGCCGAGCGCGGTCTGAAGGGTGATCTTTTCACCGCCGTGATCCAGCCGTCCGACGAAGACGCCCGCGATGGGCAGGCCGGCCCCATAGACCGATTCAAACGCGGCCTGATTGGCGACCACCAGTGTCCGCGCCCCGGGCGAAAGCATGATGTTGGGGAAAATGAAGTTGTCCACGCCTCTGAGGATGATGCCATTGAGATTCAGCGGCGTCAGGCCGGTATTCTGCAATTCGATGTATTGGTATTCATCATCATCCAGCAGGCTCCCCAGGGGCTTTTGGGGGTTGTACATCAGTTCGGTGATTCGCAGCGAGGGGGGTGGGGAGACGTGGAAGTTGAAATCGGTGATGGCGCTCCAGACGCGGCTGACGGGGTTGTAGACCCGCGCCTTGACCTGGGCGCTGCTGTTGATCCTGACAGGACCGGTGTAGGTGAGCACACCCGGGGCGACATTTCCGCCGGACAGGCGAGGATCGGAGCCGTCGAGCGTGTAGTAGACCGTGCCGCCGCTGACGTTGGTCATGGTCAGCGAGAAACCGGGACTGACGGTGCCGCCGAGTTGATTGAACTCGGGAGCATCCATGTTGGGATAGAGATTGAGCGTCCGCATCTGCTGGAGGATGTTGAAGGTGCGGATGGGGAAATAGGTGGAGAGGATGCGGTTGGTCTCTGTGACCCAGTGGTTGTCGCGCGTGAAAAGGATGCCGGTGCCGTTGAAGTTGGGGGCTTTTTGATTGACGTCTTTGCGGTAATCGCCCCAGCGGGCCGATTCGCCGATGACTGCCGGATCGACCTGGGCCATCTCCATGCGGTAGCGTGCGGCGGCGGCGGTGGGAGTCAGGGCGCCATCGTTGAAGAAGGTGGCGTGAATGCGGTCGGCGATGAGCTGGCGGAAGTCGGAGTTGTTCTTCAATCTCTGGAAGAGCCGGGTGGGACGATGATCGGTATCCAACGACAACGGCCCATAGTCCGTGGTGCCATTGAGGATGTTCTCGGCGTCGTAACTGAAGAAATGGAAGCCACGGACGTTGGCGGGGACGCCATCGACGCGGGAGTGGCGGGCGGCGTACCAGTTGTGATCATCCCAGTCGAGGTTGCCGCCGTAGTAATTGAGGAGGATGTAATCGATGAAGCTGGGCATATCCAGGTATGGCTTCACCGCGTTGTAGTTGGCGGCCACCGTGAGGTCGGTGTTGTTGACAAGGTTGAACATCTGATCCCAGGCCAGGCGGTTGCCGTCGATCAGCTTGTCCTCGTTGTTCATTACGTCGTAGTCGTCGCCATTTCCGCCAAACTGGCTGGCGGCGAAGTCGGCTTCGGGGCGCTCCATGACGTCATAGACGCCCCAGTAGATGCCATTGAGATAGAGATGGACGAACTGGCCGTGCTTGGAGACATCGCCCATGGCGATTTGGGTGTCGCTGGCCCATCGGTCGGAGATGAGGGTTCCCTTGCCGCGCTGAGTCGTATCCCAGTGGATCCAGGAATTGTTGAAGCCGGCCTTGAGGATCAGTGAATCGAACGAGCTGGCGCCGGCGTCGCCAAAAACGGGGTAGTTGAGGTTTGAAGCGCCGTATTGCGTCTTGAAGAGGAGCCGGAAGGAGTGCTTGCCGGACTTGTTGGGCTCGCGGCTGGCGTTGCCCTGGATCTGCACGCCGGCATTGACCTGGAAACCTTTGCTGCCGTCGGGATTGATCCACTCGACGGAGGTGCCGCGCTCCCAGAGCTGGGGCGAGGTTTTCTTCTGGGCATATATGGGGGTGCCGGTGGCGGCGGAGGCGGCGGTGCTGGGGACGTTGTATTGGAACGTATTGGCGGTGACGCCGAAGATGGTGAAGGTGCCGTTGAATTCAACCTGATTGGCGTTTTGGATCCAGATGCGATCGCCGTTGACGTATCCATGGGCGGGGAGCGTCGCGGTGGCGATGATTCCAAGGCGGACGATGGAGGAGACGGTCTTGAGGGGAATGTCGGCATCCTGGCCGGCGAATGAATAGGGGTAGATGCCGCCGGTGCCGATGGGGCTGTTGGCGTTGTTAAACAGATCATTGATGGGCATGACGATCGAGAGCGATGGGATCGAGCTCATCGCGTCGATGATGCGATTGGCGTAGGCCGGATCATTCACGATTTCCGGGTCCATCTCATAATCGGCGGTGGCCGGGGTGCCGTCGGCGTAGGTGAGCCAATTGCCCGGATAGTTTGGCGGATTGCCGATGCGGAGGTTTACTCCGGTGGCGGGGGTTACGGCGGTGCTGACGACGGTGTAGGTGAATGTCGTGGGAGTGGGAACGCTGGTGATGGTGAAGGGAGCGCCGCTGACGGGAGTGTTGTACTGGGTCTGGTCAGCGCCGTAGATGAGGACGGTAGCGCCGCTGGTGAAGCCGTGGGGGACGGGCGTGGTGACGGTGGCGACGGTGCCGACGCGGACGATGCTGGAAATCTTCAAATTGGGCTGATTGATGACGTCCTTGATGAACAGATAAGTTTCGGTGTCCACATCGGAGGAGATGTAGCCGGTTTTGAAGGCGGCAGCGCGGAGGGTGGTGGTGTGGTCGATGGAAATCGGGCCGGAATAGACGGTGCCGGTGGTGGCGGTGGGAGGGGAGCCGTTGGTGGTATAGCGGATGGTTGCGCCGGCGGTCAGGGTGGTGATGTTTAGCTGGAACGGCGCATTGAAGAGCCCGCGATCGACGTCGAACTTGGTGTCGGCGAC
>JBGPEF010000384.1:0-5685 GCA_041482675.1 Tepidisphaeraceae bacterium
AGAACAAGGTGCTGGCGCACTGGCCATTGGAAAGCGGGGCAACACCCACCGGATTGGCCATCGACCTGGATCACCATCGTCTGTTTGCGGGATGCGGGAATCAGAAGATGTATGTGGTGGATTTTGAGACGGGCAAGGTGCTGAGTTCTGTCGGCGTTGGCAATGGGGTGGATGGGGCCGCGTTCGACGCCTCGCTGGGAGTGGCGATGAGCTCCAACGGCAGGGATGGCACGATCAGCGTGGTGAAGGAGACAGCGCCGGGGAAATTTGAAGTCGTGCAGACGCCCAAGACATTCACCGGGGCCAAGACGATCACCATGGATTCCAAATTGCACCATGCGCTCCTGCCCTGCAACGTGCCGGATGGGAAGGGCGGCCAGACGTTTGGCATCGTTATTGTTGGCATTGATGATGCCGGGAAATGATCGGTGACATGGCACGATTGAGCGATGTTCCAGTGGTGGTGCGCAAGTTGGGGCTGTGGGGATTTGCGCGCCAGGTCTGGCAGCAGATGAACGAGGACAATCTGCTGGCCTGGGCGGCTTCGCTGGCCTACTCGTGGCTGTTTGCGGTGTTTCCATTCATGATTTTTCTGATGACCCTGCTGCCGTATCTGCCGGCCAATACCAAGACGGCGGCCGAAAAGGAGATGCAGCGGATGGTGTATGACTATGCCCCGCAGTCGGCCGCCGACACCATCTGGCAGAACGTAACGGAGATTCTGCACAAGCGGCACACCGGCTTGTTGTCGGTGGGGCTGCTGCTGGCGATCTGGGGAGCGAGTGGGGGGATGAACATGACGATCAGCGCGCTGGATAAATGTTACGAGCTGGATCGGGGCCGTCCGTTTTATCGCCAGCGGCCGGTGGCGATCATGCTGACGATTGTCGCCGCCACGCTGATTGTTTCACTGCTGGTGCTGTTGCCGATTGGTTCGATCGCGATCGCCTGGATCGAAAAACGGGGGAGCGGCTATGTTTACACGCCGCTGCTTTGGGCCGCGAAGATCATTCGTTATCCGCTGGCGCTGCTGGTGATGTTCTCGGTGGTGAACGTGCTCTATCACTGGGGGCCGAGCATCAAGCAGCGTTTTTCGTACATCACGCCGGGCGCTGTGTTTTGTGTGACGGTATGGATCGCTCTGATGGTGGGGTTTCGGGTGTATGTGGAGAAGTTTGGGAAGTTCAATGAGACGTATGGCACGGTGGGGGGCGTGGCGATTTTGCTGCTGGCGTTCTACATCGACGCGTATGTGCTGCTGGTGGGGGCGGAGATCAACAGTGAGATTGATTTTGCCGTGCTGGGGGTAAAGAGGGGATCGAGGGATTTTCGAACGGCCTGCGAGGTCAAAGGGGAATGTCCGATTGATCCCCAGGCGCCGAAGGAAAAGTTACCGGCGGTAAAATTGCAGGAGCCAGCGGCCGAAACGCCGGCAGGTGAGGCGCCAACGGGGGCAACCGAAGCTCAGCGCTCGACGATCTGAAGCGGAATGGTCGCCTGCGCGCCGCGATTGGATTGGGGATCGGTGATGCTCAGCTTGAGTGAGTATTGCCCGGCCGCCAGAGGGGGAATGCGGATCATTTTCACCACAAAAAAGTCGCGGCGGCGGTTGCGGCAGGTGTCGGCGATGGCCCGCCGCTTGTCATCCCAGACCCGCTGGCCGGTTGTGTTGTAGAGGACCGATTCCTGGGTGAGATTGGTTTCCCATTGCCGGTTGGCGTTGAGGTGAGAGGAGAAATTCTCGACCTCACAATAGAGAATGACCTGGTATTCGCGGCCGGCGGCGAAATGAGTGAGGGCCTCATAATTGCCAAAGCCATCCACGCGCGTGCAGAGGGCTATGTTGGCGATATGAAGGTCGGACTGGGCACGCAGCCGGTCGGCCATCTCGACGAGCGGGCGGATTTTCTTGGCCAGCATTCCGCTGAATTCGGCCCGTGTGGTGGTCCGAAAGTTATTGAATCCATCGAGGACGGCCGCGATCAACTCCTGATCGTCGGCGGCCAGTGGGGCGATCGTATCCATCTGCGGCGTGGCGTGGCCGAGGAGGAGATGCAGGAACTGAAGGTCGAGATGCGCGGAAAAGCTTTTCGGATCATCCTTCACCGCCTGTGATAGTTTGGCCAGCAGCTCATCAGAAGTTGCGGGGCTTTCTCGAAGCGATGGCGGAGTGAAGCGGGAGAGTTCGGCCACACCCACGGCCGCGTCGGGCCGCGGGCCGATGGTCACGGAGTTTTGCGGCTGCCTGGCGGCGGTTGATGGGTTGTCGAGCTTGTCAGGGCCTTCAGCACTCTGCGGAGGGGCGAGATGAAGCCGGAATTCCTTCGGCTCGAGCCACTGGACGCTGGAGATCATTTTATCAACCGGCCTGGGCGCGCCATCGGCCGTTTGTGGCTTGATGGCGCGCTTGTCGAGCTGAGTCTCGATGGATTGGGCATATGCGGAGGTCGTGTGCGAAAGCGCTTCAGCGCTGCTGGGAGGCTCGGCCGGCCTGGTCGGCGTCGGCTGCACGAGCGGCATGGGAGCGATGCCGCTGCCGGGCATGGGATAGGTTGCAACGGGCGGTTTGCCGCCACAACCGGCCACGAAAATCGTGATAAAGCTCAGGGTGATCAGCAGGCGTGGCATCTGGACTCCATCCGTGGAATCACGTTCACTCGCAGGCTCGACGTCCGTGTCGGGCGTTTGTAATAATCTAGCGTGGTATTTGTGTAAGTAAAGCAAAGGGGCGCTTGCAGCGAGTATTGCAGCGCTTAGCGTGAGTTGATGAACCGCGAGCAGCGAATACAGGTGGCTATTCAGACCAGAAATATCCTGGTGGAAGGCCTGTATAGAGCGCCCGATGGCGGACTTGTGGATATCACGCAGAATGTGCGCGATTGCGTGCAGCGGACGCGTGTCATCGGGCCTGGGGACTGGGAGTCGATCGTGCAGGCCGGAGCCGCGGCCGCTGATCTGCCGACGCCAGTGCAAATTCAGGTCACCGGCGAGACGACCCTGGAAGCAGCGCGACGGCTGGTCGAGAAAGAGCGCTGCCATGAGGTGCTGGCGCTGAATTTTGCTTCTGCCCGTAACCCGGGCGGGGGTTTTTTAAGCGGTTCGCAGGCACAGGAGGAAAGTCTGGCGAGATCGTCAGCGCTTTACTCGTCCCTTCAGGCGGGGGCAAAGTATTACGAGGAGAATCGGCGCGGAAAATCGCTGCTCTACACCGATCACGCGATTCTCAGCCCCAATGTGCCGGTCATTCGCGACGAAACCGGGACGCTGCTCAATCGGCCATATCTGGTGAGCTTTCTGACCATGCCTGCGCCCAATGTTGGAGCCATGGCGAGCGGCGATCCCGAAGTGCAGCGCGTGGGCGAGGTGTTTCGGCGCAGGGTGGGATACATTTTTTCACTGGCGGCCGTGGAGGGTTATCGCGAACTGATTCTGGGCGCGTGGGGATGCGGTGTGTTTGGCAATGATCCTAAGGAAGTCGCACAAATCATTCATGAGCGGCTCTTTGGTCCCGATGGCTGGTCGCTCAAATTTCGCCGCATCATTTTTGCGGTCCTCGATCGATCTCCGACCGGTGCGACTCTTGGAGCGTTTGAGAATCTATTTCGGAAATGATCGCCGCCGGAGCGCTACAGCCATCCCTTCCTCCGAAACATCCAGAACAATCCCACCTCCAGCAGGACCATTATTGCGATCGCGCTCCAAAATCCCATCGGTGAGTGCAGGCCGGGCAGGGCGTCGAAATTCATACCAAAAAAGCTGGTGATCACCGTCAGCGGCAGGGCGATCACGCTGATGATCGTCAGCGTCTTCATGATCTGGTTGAGGTGGTTGCTGATGCTGGAGAGATAAATATCACGCGCCCCCATGATCAGGTCGCGGTATAGCTCCACCGTCTCCACCGTGCGGATCAGATGGTCCAGCACATCGCGGAAATAGATTCGCACACCCTCGCGGATGAACGGCACCTCGCCGCGGGTGAGCTGAGCGATGACTTCCCGCTGCGGGCCGATGTTGCGGCGGAAACTCAGGAGCTCCCGTTTCTTGGCCGCGATCCGCCCGAGCAGAGCCGGCGTCGGGTTTGTCAGCGCGTCCTCTTCGATCCCATCCAGCTCCTGCTCCAGGTAATCGAGGATCGGCATGTAACTGTCCACCAGATGGTCGAGGATGTTGTAGAGGAGCCAGTCGATTCCGCGCTCCAGCATCGTGCCCGCATCCGCCTCGGCCCGCTTTCGCACCTCAAGCACCGAATGCATCGGCTTCTCGTGTACCGTCACCAGATAGCGCTCGGAGAAGAAAATATCCAGCTCCTTGGTCTGAAGGTGCTCCTTGAAAGTCTCTGCATCCGGGCCGTGGATCACCATGTAGTAATAGCCGTGCTGGCAGACGTCGGCGACCTGGGTGTAGTTCTCCAGCTTTGGCCGCTGAGCGCGATGGGTGGCATCTTCGATGGCCAGGGGATGAAAATGGAAAACCTTATCGAGCAGTGACAATTCCTCAGCGCCGGGATTTTCCATGTCGAGCCAGAGGCGTGCCTGGGGATCCATGAGCGCTTTGGTGAGCGCCTCGGCCGATGTTTCGCGGCTGATGTTCCCATTGGCGAATCGCGCGAAGGCGGTAAGCATGTGCAAAGGGTATTGCTCAGCCAGCGCGGCGGCAACTACGCCGAATCGTCTATAATCCACCCATGGCAACGCTCGAACTTCCCCACACGGCCGGCTGCCTTGTTTGCGGGCGGCAGAATCCAAAGGGCCTGCACCTGCATCTGCATGTCGATGAATCCACCGGCGCGGTGGAAACGCGGTTTACTCCGGGGCCGGAGCACATCGGCTTTGAGGGAATCATTCACGGCGGCGTTCTGGCGACCGTGCTGGATGAGGCGATGGTCTGGGCGGCCACCTGGCGCGGGCGGCGGTTTTGTGTCTGCGGCGAGCTGTCGATCCGCTTTCGCAAAGCGGCCTACGTGGGCAAAATTCTGCTCATCAGCGCAAGCGTTGCATCAGCACGGGGCCGGTTTTTGCAGACGGTCGGGGAGGTGAGTGATGCATCCGGTGAAACGCTCGCCACGGCTGAGGGGAAATATCTCGGGCTGGCGGATGACCGTCACCAGGGGTTCATGGCGACGCTTGTCGATGAACCAGCCACCGCGCGGACCGCGGCCATTCTTCGTTCGGCATGACATCTCGTTTACCATGGAAGGCACGATGATTGACAAAGTTCTTAAACAAATTGATTCGCGGCAGGCCGAATCACTGGCCGGGTTGAAGGAGTTTCTGCGCATTCCCAGTGTCAGCACCAAGCCGGAACATGCGCAGGACCTTCAGCGATGCGCTCAGTGGCTGGCCGGGAAATTGCGCGAGGTAAAATTGGATGTGAAAGTCGAGCCGACCAAGGGGCATCCGATCGTTCTGGCGAAAAATGAGCACAAACCAGGCCGAAAGACTGTGCTGTTCTACGGCCACTACGATGTACAACCGCCAGAGCCCCTGGAGCAGTGGATCAGTCCACCTTTCGAACCCACGATACGAAAAACCGACGCCAACACCGACGCCATTTACGCCCGCGGTGCTGTCGATGACAAAGGCCAGGTCTGGGCCCACGTCGAGGCGATCAGCGTCTGGCAGCAAAACGGCGGCATTCCCGTCAACCTCATCATGCTCATCGAAGGCGAGGAAGAAATCGGCAGTG
>JBGPEF010000385.1:0-5672 GCA_041482675.1 Tepidisphaeraceae bacterium
AGTTCATCCCCAACACCAACCCAATCAGCCCCGCCCCCGATACCAGAATGATCGCCCCGACGATCATTCCTCCGCGCCCCCCCATCCTCTCCGCCGGCCGCGTCCCCGGCTCCCGATATGGAACCTGATCACTCATCCAACCTCGTATTTCGTCTTACGCTGTCCATTCGTCCTTGCCCCCACCATCTCTCGCAGGGGCGGCTTCAGCCGCCGTGCCCTGTGCCTCGTCACCTGCCCGGGCCGCACCTTCCTTCCCCGCCAACTCAAGTAGGGTGGGCACTGCCCACCGCCCTTTGCCAACACGCCGCCGCTCAGATAGTATCAACCATCAAGGAGAAGAACGATGATCAAGCTATCCCTGCTCGTTGCCGGCGCCCTCTTCCTTTTCGCCACCAGCCTCCGCGCTGAGGAGAAGAAGGACAAATCCATCTATGACTTCAACGTCAAGGACATCGACGGCAAGCCCGTCGATCTTTCCCAATACAAGGGCAAGGTCCTGCTGGTCGTGAACGTCGCCAGCAAATGCGGCTTTACCCCGCAATACAAAAACCTCGAGGCCGTCTACGAGCAATACAAGGACAAGGGCTTTGAGATCCTGGCCTTCCCCGCAAATGAATTCGGGAAGCAGGAGCCGGGCACCAATGCCGAGATCAAGGAGTTCTGCACCTCCAAATACGACACCAAGTTCCCCCTCTTCTCCAAGATCGTCGTCAAGGGTGATGGCCAGGCGCCGCTTTACCAGTACCTCACCAGCACCGACGCCAATCAAAAGACCGCCGGCGACATCAAGTGGAACTTCACCAAGTTCCTGGTGTCCAAGGATGGGAAGATCGTGGCGCGCTATGAATCCAAGGTAAAACCCGACGATAAAGAAGTAACCACGACCATCGAAACCGAGCTTGCAAAAGGCAAATAGCCGGTCGTTTGTCCGGCTATAGGCGTAGGGACGAGAGCTACCTCACAGTCATGGCAGGCACAGGACTTGCGCGGATTTCTTTGCCCAATTTTTCTAGCAAGTCCGACTTTCCTTCTGTAGTATGCCCGCGAGGTTGCCAGCGGCTATGGCACTCATTCCCAGCGCTTTAGCGCCGGATTGTACGATCGGCGACATCTTACGTCCCAGGCACGGTTTATGAAGATAGAGGCCGGCTCTCAAGCCCACTCAAGGCTTTGGAAGCGGGCCGTCTGGGCTTCTGCGAGGAGCATTCACCATGGTTTTGCACACGAAGACGCGTTCCAAGCTGGCCCGCGCCGCGGCGGGGGTATGCACAATGGAGTCCCTGGAGAACCGCCAACTCCTCACCACCCTCAACGGCGGCGATGTTTTCATTTACAAGGACAGCGGCGACGTCCTCTTTCGCATCACCGTCCTGGGCAACACCCAGGCCGAGTTCGTCGGCGCACTTGTCGATGACACCAATACCGTGACTCTCGGCGATCTTGCGCCAAGCGATGCCACCGACGGCAAGGACCTCTTTGCCGTCTATGTCGGCACCGCCGACTGGGACTCGGCCATCACCATCGAGCAGGTTACCGTCGATACCAACAGCGGACGGGTTACGCCCACGCCGTTCGGTGGCAACATTACCCTCAATACGCTCAACCTGCGCAATGGCCAAATCCGCACGATGGACACCAACACCGGCACCGGGCAGGCTTACCTGGGTGCGCGCACCAATGCGATCAACGGCGCCAACAATTCCGACAACCGCCCGATTCTCAGCGCGAATCTGCCCGGCCAGATTGGGATTCTGCCAACCGATAACGGCCCGTGGTCCGCGGGGTTGATCGTCGCCGCCGGACAGGACCTGGGTAAATTCCTCTTCGATGGGACCATCACGGGAAACGTGGATGTCCACGGCTCGATGAACCTGTTCTATGCCGGCAACATCCTGACCGGCGAGGCCTTCGGAGACTTCTTCGGCGGCTTCCCAGGCACCACCCCCACCACAAATTTCAACGTCGATGGCGATCTTCGCGATTTGGTCATCAGCGGCTCGGTTGGTACCGACAACACCGGTAACTTCGGGCCGGGAGATGATCCGCTGTATTTGACGGGCGTGCACATGCGGGTCGGCGGGCATCTGGGACAGATCCACGTGGCCGATGCCTTCGCGGGCACGCTGGAAGCGAACGATGCGGATCAATACTTCCAGAACGGCCCGCAGCCTGAGATCGAATCGCGCGGCACCTTTACTACCTTCGCCGACGGCTTCCTCAACGACACGCTTGGCAACGGCGACGATCAGTTCCAAAACGACACATTCGACACCGCCCAGTACCTGGGGAATCTTCCGGACGGAATCCTGGTTGAGGGTGAACTGGATGCGCTTGATCGCGACAATTACCGCGACTGGGCTGATTACTATGCCGTGTCGCTCATGGCCGGTCAGACGGTGACTGTGCAGCTCACCGACACCACGTTTTTGGGCTTTCCGGGCGGGCCGCCCGCTGGCTTTTTCAACTTTGTCAACATCGGCGTGTACGATCCGGATGGCCGGCTGATTGCCACGGACTATTCGGACGTCGATCGGCTGGACATGCTGGGCCAGCCGTTCACGTTTACCGCCGATCGCCCCGGGATCTATCGCTTCGCTGTTGGAGAGGAGACCGATGCGGACTTTAACGGCCCCGTTGGCGAATTCATTCCCGTGGGTCACATCGGCGTGGAAACTTACGAGCTGAGCATCAAGGGCGCGGGGAATCTTGCGGTGGGAGCGGTCTCCGCGGGCGGCGAACTATTTGATCCGGAATTTTCGATGGATGGATTTGTCGCGCACAACGGCGACCTTGGCGCCTTGGTCGCGGGCGGCAACGCAATATTCACGCAAAAGCTTGGGACGTTTGTCGGACCCGGCCCTCTGCCTGGCCCCACCACCGACGTCTTCAACGTCCGCACCTTCGACGGCAACCTGCGGGCCATCGTCGGCGGCCAGATCGGAAGGTTCTTCGCCAATTCGACGTTCGAGGGGCCCGACCTGTCCATCAAAAATGGCGATGTCGGCCTGCTTCGCTCGACCAATGGCGTGCTTTCGGTCAATCCCACGCAGATGTTTGATACTATTCCTCCCGGCTCGACGTTCGTCCTGCCCCAGCCTGACCTCCCGCGTAACTATCAGGTGGTCGATGCCAACACCCGCTTTGAAGGTGCGTTGGTCGCCGATCAGAAGATCGGCATGGTGCTGGCGGGCAACATGGCGTCATTGCAACCGAGCGTGTTTCACGTCAATGCCGACAACTTCGGCGACGATGGCGTGATCGACCTGATCGACGTGCGCGGTAACTTCGGCACGCTCCAGGGTGGTGGTCCGCATATCACCACTGGGCCGAAGGGCAATGTTCGCTATATCAATGTCGAAGGCATCCTCTTCCGCGATGAGGCCTTCGGCGGCGGCCAACCCGATCTGACCGTCTTCAACACGGGCCAGTCCGCCACCATCACCGATGACTCTGGCGCCATCATCAAGATCTCCCCCACCAATGGCGGAACGCTCGGCGTTCTTACTTACGGCATCCGCGGCAGCGGCGGCAGCGCCACCGTCCGCGTCGAGACGACATCTGCGGTGAATATCAAATCCAACACGCGTAAAAACACCTCCCCTGCCGAAATCGGCATGATTCTCGCCACCGGCAATCAGGGCCGAGGCGTCGTCCTTTTGCCCAGTGGCAATATTGGGCTTGATCCAACCTATTTCGGCCCCGACTACAACGTCGATGTGAACGGAAAAGCGCGGGTGGACCTGTATAAGGTCATCGGCGGAAGATTCACCCGCATCCAGAACAACACCCCCGGCGAGATCGTCACCACGATGGCCGGATCCATCGGCACGATTCGCGCCCAGAACCTGGGCACACCCAAACATTCCACTCCGGCAGTGCTCGTGGGTAGAGATGTCCTCGTGCAAGGCGCGGTTTATCCCTACCTCGACCAGACCACGGGCATCCTTGCCAGCGACATTGTTCAGGTGATCTCTCCCGGTCAGGTCGGCAACATCATTGTCAGCGCCGCCCTGGTAGCGGCCGCCGACCCCCTCGTCGATCCCAGGGCGAACTTTCCCGTGGGCGGCACCTCAAGCATCCGCACGGTTACGGCTGATACCGACGGCAAGCGCGCAGCCGGATCCTTCGATGGAATCACCGGGCCAGTCTATGCCGAAGATCCCACCGGAGCCCCCCTCACCGGACGAATTAACGAGGTGAACATCGGCGCTGGAATCATGCCATCAGGCACTGGAAATATGGCCAAGGCAGGAATCTTCGCCAGCGGCCGGATCGGCACGGTGCGCGGCAAGAAAACCGCCAACATCCGTGGCAACGTGGTTTCCGAGGATTCGATCGGCCGGATCGACCTCGTCAACGGCGGGTCGATCATCAACGCCGACATCATGGTCCCGGCTGAGTTGTCGGATGCCCGCGAGATTGACACCTTCCGCGTCAGTGCGGGCGATAACGACTCGGTCGATGCGCCGACATTTGAGCTGGGGCAAATCACCCTCACCGGCGACGTCAAGGGCAAGGTCAATCCGCGCAGGCCCAAGCCGCAGTTCCGAGGCGGCATCATCGGCTCGTACTTCTCCGGGTCCGACATCGGTTCAACCATTCTCAAAGCCGGCAGCTTCGGGATTATCAACAGTGTCTATGCGACCCCCGGGAATGGCGTGATCAATAAGTTCCAGACCGACGGTTACGGGCTTCGCAATGTGGTGATCTTTGCCGGGGCTCGCATCGGCGACATCATCGCCCAGGGCAACGGCCAGTCCATCAGCACTGCCGTTTTCACCGATGACGTGCGGCAAAGCGAGACGCAGACCATCGACCCGTTCTTCGGCACTGCTCCCACCGCGCTGACCGACCTGCACAAGTTCCTGGGCACTTCCAAGGTCGTCCCGACTTTGGCGGGCATCACCGATGCCGGAATCATCGCCGGCGTCTCGGCACACGCCTCGCGCGATCTCAACCGCCTGATCGCCTGGAAGCTCGTCGGCAACACCAACGACGATCCGGCCGTCTTCAACTTTGCCAACCGGATCAAGAAGATCCAGATCGCAGAGGACATCTTCGACGTATCCATCATCACCGGCCAGTTGGACTCCTTCAAAGTCGGGCACGATGTGATCAACCTGGACATGACCGTGGCCGGCCCGATCGGCATCATCAACATCGGGCACGACTATGACGCCAACTCGCGCATCCACGCCATCGGGCCGGATGGAACGATCGACTCGATCTTTGTGGGCCACGACCTCGACGGCAACATGTCGGCCGAGAACTCGGTTGGCCACCTGCGAGTCGATGGGCTGTACAACGGCGACGTATTAGAAAACGGCGTGCGGATACCGGAGAGGTAGGCGGTGGGCAGTGCCCACCGGCACTAAGTTTCATTCCCCACCAGCTTACCGGGCTGGCGATATTTTCCTTTTCCTTTGTACTTCACTTTGGTGTCGCCGGGCCTGGGGTCGTACCGCCCAGGTCGCCAGGGGACCCTGTGGCTGGCGATACGCTCCAGCAGCAACGGGATCAGGTACTCGGCCACCTGTTTGACGTCGGCGGCCAGCAGCGCTGGCCGCAGGTCGTCCAGCTCGCGCAGAGCTTCCAGAAAACTGAGCCGCAGCGGATCCCGGCCGCTGGTCAAGGCCGCCTCCACCATCAGCCAGCGGAGAAGCATGTACAAC
>JBGPEF010000386.1:0-5665 GCA_041482675.1 Tepidisphaeraceae bacterium
CAACTGGATCTTCAGACGCAGACGATTGGGGCGATTCGGCTGTTGAAGAAGGCGATGTCGCCGCAGGGATTCAATCTGGGGATCAACCTGGGCCGCTGTGCCGGTGCGGGCCTGCCGGGGCATATTCACCAGCACGTGGTGCCGCGGTGGGGGGGTGATACCAATTTCATGACGGCGGTGGGGGAGGTGAGGGTGGTTCCGGAGGCGATGTCGCATTTATGGAATGAGCTGACAAAGGTACGGGCGCAGATGTAGTACGAGGAACACGGGCATCCGAGTACGGCTGCCCATGCCACCCACCGAGGAAGAATGGATGGCGGCGTAGGGTGGGCGCTGCCCACCTCCGCTATAATCCCCCAATGCCGGATGAGACTCGCAAAAAACTTCTCCCTGGTGCGATCGTGGAAGTGACCCAGCAAATCCCCCATCGCGACCGCGTCTGGACCAATCGGATCACCGGCACGGTTATCGCCTATGAGCAGAAACAAACCGGCAGTTGGTTTGCCCATTCCAAGGATGACAAGCTCTGGCTCGATCGCCTGATCATCCGCAAGGACGATGGCGAGATCACCACGCTGAACCTGGACGATTACACGCACCTGGAAGTGATCGCGCCTCCGCCGGCGGAGAAGCAGCCCGCGTAGGGTTCGCTTCGCGAACCGGTTCGCACAGCGAACCCTACGAGATGGGTGCGAGGGCAAATATGGATGCAACGCTTTTTGGATTGATCGTTGCGGACATCATTGCCCAGCCGATGGGGCTGCGGCCGCCGCCTGCGCCTGGGGGCTTGCAGATTATCGAGACGATTTCGCTCACGACGGGTGGCAATGTCTGCAACACCGGGCTGGCGATGGCCAAGCTGGGGATGAAGGTGGCGGCGGCCGGGATGGTGGGTCGGGATGTGCTGGGGGCGGCGGTGGTGGAGCGGCTAAAGAAGGCGGGGATTGAGACCAGACTGATCGTCCACTCTGATCAGGCACAGACGGGTGCCACGGTGGTGGCTGTGGAGCCGGGGGGAGAGCGGTGCTTCTTTCATACGCCGGGGGCAACGCCGTTGCTGGATGCGAAGCTGTTTCGAAAGTTCATGCCGTTGTTTGGGGAGTCGAAGTTTGTGCAGATTGGCTACTTCGGGCTGCTGCCGACGATCACGCCGGACCTGCCGGAACTCTTAAAGGAACTGCGAAGCGTCGCGCCCGACACGCAGATCGCGCTGGATACGGTCAATCCTCCGGCAGCCAAAGAGCTGCTGGAGCCGATTCTTCCGCACCTGCATGTTTTTGCCCCCAGTCGGACGGAGGCGAGCGCTCTGACAGGGGAAAACGATCCGGCGAAAATGGTGCGAGCGTTCCGTCGGCACATGCCCACCGGCCTGATCGGCATCAAGCTCGATGCCGATGGCTGCTATCTGGACGATGGAAAGAAATCGGTGCAGGTCCCGGCATGCAAAATCCAAGTGATCGATACCACGGGCGCCGGCGACACCTGGTTTGGCGGCCTGCTCACAGCGCTCCATCACAAGATGCCCCTCGAGCAGTCCGGCCGGTTTGCCAACCGCGCGGCCGCCGATTGCTGCACGGCTTTGGGGGCCTCGGCCGGTGTCCGCTCGTTCACCGAAACCCTGAATCGGATGTAAGCGAGGAAATCTTGTTGAGCCTCACTCGTCTACCCCTGCGTTGCATTGTCCCCGCTCCAATGTAGAGTAATCCCGCAAAATGTCGTCTCAGTCCTCCAGCTCCGTCCCCGTCCCTATCGTCGCCCTTGCCACCTGGGTCGTGCCCGGCTCCGGCTACTGGCTCATCGGCCAGCGCGCCCGCGCCCTCACCGTCGGCATTACCATCCTCTCGCTCTTTGTCCTGGGGCTGGTGATCGGCGGCACAAAAGTCGTCGATCTGCCGCCGGGAGTCCTCTCCAGCCCCGTCAACGCCGTCTCACAAAAACCCTGGTTTGTCGGCCAAATTCTCGCCGGCCCGATCACGCTGCTGACCGCCTCCGTCGGCCGAGGCGAGGATTATTTCCCATCACACTCCCGCGTCAACGAGATCGGGACGCTCTACACCGCCGTGGCCGGAATGCTCAATCTCCTGGCCATCATCGATGCCGCCTATCGCGCCGGCCACAACGGAGCGGTGCGATGAAACATTTCTTCTATCTCCTGGGCAGCGGCGAGTATCACTACGAGCTTTTCAAAAAGCCGCTGCCGATCTGGAATTACTGGTATCTGCTGCTGCTTCCGTTGTGCCTGGCCATTTCCATCGTTTACAAGGCGATCCGCTGCGAGTCGATGCGACGGGTGCCGCGCGAGGCGATTGGGCTGTTTGTCTTCATTATTGTGGTGATGGTGGCCGCGGCGGGGGCGCTGGCGGCGCTGGTCAACATTCTGGATTGACTTTCGGTTCATCCGGCGGCTCATCGCTCTTCCAGCCAATTCCCATGACGCGGCACATGCCCAGGTAGGCGGCCGCGCCGCTGATCACCAATATTCCCAGCCTCAGCCAGGCGGTTGCTTTGCCCTGATCGGCCGGGAAAAACGGCGCTTTTTGCACCAGCGAGCAGACCCCCGTCATCACTCCAGTGGCGCATCCCAATTGGCCGACATAACCCGCCAGGGATTTTAGTCCCAGCCCTGGCAGTCGCCGGCGCAGCAGCCAGAGCATCAGCAAGACCTGCACGATGAAGCTGACGGTCGTTCCCGCGGCCATTCCGGCTTCTTTGAGCGGCGTGAAAATCAGCGGCAATTCGACGATCAGGTTTATAAGCAGCGTGATCACCGCCATCACCAGCGGCGTGATCGTGTCATGCATGGCAAAAAACGCCCGGCTGAGAATCTGATTGAGGCTGAACGCCCAGATGCCCAGCGCATAGAGTTGCACCGATTTTGTCACCCAGATCGTATCGGCCGGCGTGAAATTCCCGCGCTCAAAGAGCAACTGCACCGCCGGCCGCGCCACCAGCAGCAGGCCGATGCTGGCCGGCAGGCCTTCCAAGAGCGTCACGCGAATTCCCCGCTGCAATCCGCCGATGAATTTCTGTTTATTGGCATCCAGGGCGTCAGCGCTGAGCGTTGGGAAGATGGCGGTCGCGAGGGCGATTGCAAAGACGCCCAGGGGGAATTGATACAGATACTGGGCCCAGTTCAGCCGCGCCACCGCGCCCAATTCCAGCGGATAGCGCACCCAATGGCCGAAAATCTCAAATCCGCTGATTAGATTCCCATTGCGGTCGATGCTGCTGGCAAGGAAGAAGGAAATTCCACGGTCCAGCAATACCGATAGCTGCAAAACCCCCGCGCCGATTGCCACCGGCATCGACAGGCGCACCATTATGCTCACGGTCGGAGTCCAGAAGGTTCGCCGGAAATCAAAACGGAATCCGACCGCCGCCAGCGAGGGCAGCAGCATCAGAACCTGTGCCACGCCTGCCGCCAGCACGAACGCGGAGAGAAAATAAACCGCCTTGGTCTGTCCGGCGGCGGTTTTCATGTCCCAAAAACGCGCGCCAAGGATTGTTCCAAGAATCAGCGCGACATTGAGCACGATCGGCGTGGCCGCGCTCCAGCCGAATCGGCGGTGGACCTGTAAAATCGCGCTGAGGAACGCCATGCCGCAGACCAGCAGCGCATAGGGCAGCATGATGGCCGTCAGTTTCACGGCCAGCAGGCGGTCCGGTTGTAAATCGATGAAATGAGCGACGGCCCAGAGGATTATTTCGCCCAAAACCGTCAATACGCCAAGCACGACGATCAGCAGATTGACCGTGGCCGCCGCGAATTCCCGCGAAGTTTCACTTTGATCGTTCTTCAGCGACTGTGCATAGAGCGGAATAAACGCCGCCGACAGCGCGCCTTCGCCGAAGAGCTTGCGGAACAGATTTGGAATGGTGAAGGCGACCGCAAAAGCGCTGGCGACGATTCCCGCCCCAAAGAATTTGGCCGCCAGACTCTCCCGCACCACTCCCAGCACCCGGCTCGCCAGCGTCAGGCCGCTGATCAGCCGCGCCTGCCTGACAAATCCCACGGGCTTGTCGGCCGGCGCAGTCTCCGCCTGCGCCACCTCCACTCCCACCACATTGGCCGCATTCTGGGACATCCGTTTCCCTGTGTTCACTTGGTCAATCTGGCTTTCAACTGTTTCGCCGCTCCCCTGACATCCTCACATCCCACAACTCCCGCCGTCACCGCAACTGCTTTTATACCACTGCTGGTCACTTCATCGACATTCCGCTCGTTGATTCCCGCAATCGCGACGGCCGGGATCCTGATTTCCTTTGCCACCTGCCGCGCGAAATCCAGGCCGGCCAGGATCTCCCTCGTCTTGGTTTCACTGCGAAAAACAGGCCCAACTCCAATGTAATCCGCCCCATCCAGCACCGCTTGCCTCGCCTGTTCCAGATTGTGCGTGCTCACCCCCAAAATCAGCTTCGATCCCACAATCTTCCGTGCCGCAACGGCCGGCAAATCCTCCTGCCCCACATGCACCCCATCCGCCCCCGCGGCCAGCGCGATATCGGCCCGATCATTGATGATGCACAAAACCCCCTTCTCCCGGCACAATTTCACCAATTCCCTGGCCCTCCGCAGCAGTTCCCCACCCTCCAGATTTTTCTCCCGCAATTGCAGACAATCCGCCCCGCCCTCAATCGCCTCCTTCGCCGCCTCCAGCCATGGCCGTTCACAAATCGATTCAGTGATCAACACATAAAGCCGAACCCGCTCAAACAATCCCGGCCGCAGCGTGCGAGCAATTTTCTGCTCCAGTTCGTAAGCTGCATAACGCAACTTCTCCACCCGCCGCGCGGCCGCCGCATCGGCAGTCTTCAATACCTCCTCGATCACCCGCAGCGCCTCCCCCAGCCGCTTCCCCGCCGCCACCACCACATCCCCCACATCCTCCCTTTTCCCCTCCGCCTCGGTTTTGATCTCCACCCCCACATCCCCCCGCACATCCCGATGCAAAATCGCCTCCCCCAAATATCCCCTCAGGATTTCCGCCAATTCATGCCGCAGTTCCTTCAATTCCCCCGACAACCCCTGATGATTCAGCCCAAACCGCGCATAATCCTCCATCACCCGCAGCGCTTCCCGCGAGCGGTTGGCGTTGGCATCGAGCATTCGCAGCAGATTGCCGTCCATTATCGCCATTCTAGCTGTTTCGGAGTCTCGTCAAAATTTGCGCTTTGGGGCCCTGCCCCTATAATCAGCGCGAGTATGCCCGATTTAAACCAGATCGTTCGCGCCGATTGCATCAAGTATCTCGACAAGCAGCCCGAAGGGTGGGTGGATCTCGTCTTCGCCGATCCGCCGTTCAACATCGGCTACCGCTATCACGGCTACGAAGACCGCAAGGCCGTCGATGACTATGTCGGCTGGTCGGAACGATGGATGCGGGCTGTTCATCGCGCCCTCAAACCCACGGGTTCCTTTTACCTCGCCATCGGCGATGAATTTGCCGCAGATCTGTGTTACGTGGCCCGCCGAAAAATCGGCTTCCACATGCGCAACTGGATCATCTGGCACTACACCTTCGGGCAACAAACCACGAAGAAGTTTGCCAAGAGCCACACGCACATTCTCTATTTCAGCAAGCATGCGCCCGATCCCGGCATGACCAACATCACGTTCAATGCCGACGCGGTGCGCGTCGCCAGCGCGCGTCAGACCACATACAAC
>JBGPEF010000387.1:0-5657 GCA_041482675.1 Tepidisphaeraceae bacterium
ACTTCCCTCGTGGTGACCCCCCCCCCCCAGGTCTATTCCCCCCCTCCCCCCTGCTACCTCGGCTCAAGGACTCACGGCCCCAATTCCTTTACGCCCTCTCCTCCAACTCCGCCGCCACATTCACCCCCCGCGCCACCTCCACAATAATCCCCTTCTCCACATAAATCGGCCTCACCAGCTTCCCTAAGCGCCTCCAACTTCATCGCAAACACCCCACACGCCGCCGCCGCACCCATCCCACAAATCGCCACCGTCCACGCCGGCCCAATCCTCGCCGCCAGCCAACCGGCCAGCAAACTCCCAAACGGCATCATCCCCATAAACGCCATCCCAAAAAAACTCATCACCCTCCCCCGCATCCGGTCCTCCACCACCGTCTGCAACACCGTATTGCTCGACGCAAAAAGCGTAATCATCGCAAACCCCATCAACATCATCGCCATCATCGATACCCACAGCAGGTGCGAAAACGCAAACACCGCCAGCGCCCCCCCAAACACCATCCCCGAGATCACAATGATCCTCCCCAACCCCACCACCGTCCGCCTCGCCGCCAAAAACAGCGCCCCCGCCAGCGCCCCCACCCCCGAAATCCCCATCAGAAACCCCAGCAGCCTGGCCCCGCCATGCAGCACCTCCGTCGCGAACACCGGCATCAAAATGCTGTACGACACCCCCGTCAGACTCACAAACGCCGTCAACAGCAAAATCGCCCGAATCGGCGCAAACCCAAACGCATATCTCACCCCATTCCACATCTCCGCAACCGCCCCCGCGCTCTTCTCTTCCTTCTTCACATGACCAACTCTCATCAACAACAGCGCCACCACCACCGCGATATAACTGATCCCATCAATCAAAAAACACATCCCCTCCCCAACCCCCGCGATCAACAATCCCGCAATCGACGGCCCAATCAGCCGCGCCCCGTTCACCATCGATGAATTGAGCGCAATCGCATTCGGCAAATCCTCCCGGTTCTCAATAACCTCCACCAAAAAAGCCTGCCGCGCCGGCATATGCAGCGAATTCACCACTCTCTGCACCATGTTCAGCGCGATGATGTGATGCACCGTGATGATGTGCCTCAGCGCCAAATACGCCAGCGCCAACGACTGAAGCATCGCGATCGTCTGCGTCACCACCAATATCCGGTGCCGATTCCACCGATCCACCAGCACCCCCATGAACGGCCCCAGCACAAACAGCGGAATCTGCCCCCGCAAACGCCACCACCCCCAGCAAAACCGTCGATCCCGTCAGCCGATACACCAGCCAGCTCGTCGCCACCTGCGTCAGCCATGTCCCGATCAGCGAAACCCCCTGTCCCACAGAATACAGCCGGTAATTCCGATGCCGCAGCGCCCGCAGCAACCGCGCCCCCATCCCCGGCTCCTCATCGGCTCCTGGTGCCATTGCTTCCATCGATCTTCGATCCTCGATCTTCGATCTTCGACCCTCTATGCTCTACTCCAATGCCTCGGCGCCATCGTGACGACTCCTCCGCCTCCCGCAAATACCACAACCGCGTCGCCAGACAGTACGACCAGATCTACGACGACCGCTACTGGGAATTCCACGACGAGCTCACCTGGCGCTCCATCAAACCACATCTCCCCAAATCCACCACCAGTCCCGCCCTCGACCTCGGCTGCGGCACCGGCAAATGGGGCCTGAAAATCCTCAAATCCGGCTTCCCCACCACCTTCGTCGATAACTCCCCCAACATGATCGACCAAACCCGCGCCAAGCTCGAAACCCTCGGCCCCCACGCCAAACACGCCACCCTCCTCGTCGCCGACATCGTGAACCTGAGCGAACTCCCCGTCAATCATTTCTCCCTCACCCTCGCCATGGGCGATCCCCTCTCCATCTGCTCCGATCCCCCGGCCGCCGTCGCCGAAATCTTCCGTACCACTCAGCCCAACGGAATAGTCATCGCCACCGCTGACAACAAGCTCGCCGCCCTCGATCATTTCCTCGAACGCGCCGACCTCGACGCCCTCGAAACCTTCCTCCGCACCGGCCGCACCAACTGGCTCACCGACGACGCCCGCGAGCAGTTCGAGCTCACCATGTTCACCCCCCACACCCTCCGCCGCCTCTTCGAAAAATCCGGCTTCCAAATCCTCGACCTCACCGGCAAATCCATCCTCCCCCTCCGCAAACACAAACACCTCCTCGAAAACCCCGACTCCTTCGAACGCCTCCTCCGCCTCGAACATGATCTCTCCAAAGACCCCACGTCACCGGCGCGAGCTTCCCACCTCCAAATCACCGCCCAAAAACCCTCCTAAAATCTTCTCTCTTACTCAATCCTCTTCTCCGCGTCTCTGCGTCTCTGCGGTTGTATTCTCCTCTGCTTTACATCTTCGACGCCGAATCCCCATACCCCGGCGGCCGCGGCTTCCTCCCCGTCTGCGTACTAAAACTCTGAAGGTAAGCCACCCACATCATCGACAGCCCGTAGCTGTACGCCCCCTGGATTACCAGATCCATGTAATGCTGTGTCGGCGGAATGTGATATCGTTCCACGTTCGTCCCCTGATACGTCACCGCCATCACCGGCTCCGCCTTCCCCAGCGGCGCGATCTTCAACTCAACTCGCTTATAAATCCCCACCTCCTTCCCCGCCGCATCCACCTTCCGTTCCACCTTCTGATCCAGAATCTTCAATTCCCCCTCGCTCAGATCAAACAGCGCCCCCGACACATACTTCCCCGGATCATAAACAATGTCCGCGATCCCCCCGCCCCAATACTCACTGAAAATCGGAAAACACAGCCGGTAGTTATCCAGCACCGCGGGCTTCCCCGGCTTCAGCGCTGGCGGCCGATGCCCATAGTGGCGCGCCCACTCCGCCACCGCCCGCGAATTCAGGTTCGACCCATATGCGAAATACCACATCCATCTTGCCCTGCGTTGCGAGCATTCTGGCGAAATCACCCCAAAACGCAAACCACTCCTCCCGCCTACCCTCCCACCCTCCCACCCTCCATTTCCATCTGCGCCCGTAGGGTCCGCTTCAGCGGACGAAGATGAACTCTCGTTTCACGTTTCTCGTTTTACGTTTCACTTCGCATTTTCCCCGCTGACTCCCCAGCCCCTCCAGTGGTACAGATTGCTCGTCCGAACCGATGTTTTACAAAAGGCCTGGGCCATGGTGTTCACGACCCACCTGTTCCTCTTTTACTTCCTCCCCACCGTCCTCCTTCTCTACTACCTGCTCCCCTTCAAGTGGCGGACCGGCCTCCTCGCCCTCTGCTCCTATGCCTTCTACGGCTGGGCCAACCCCTGGTGGGCCATCCTCATGTTCGGCTCCTCCATGGTCGACTACCTCTGCGGCCGAATCCTCGTCTGGCAATCCCGCCTCCCCACCCCCCCCGACGGCGAACTCCCCCTCATCCCCAAAGACCTACCCCGCACCCGCGGCATGAAGCTCACCGTCGCCCTCTCCATCCTCTCCAACCTGCTCCTCCTCGCCTATTTCAAATACATCGGCTTCACTATCGAAAACGTCCGCCAGCTCGTCACTCTCTTTGGCATGCAGGAATCGGCCATTCCCGCCTTCCGCGTCATCCTTCCCGTCGGTATTTCCTTCTACACCTTCCAATCCATGTCCTACGCCATCGACGTCTACCGCGGCGATGCCCGCCCCATGCGGCGAATCACCGATTTCTGCTGCTTCGAAGCTCTCTTCCCCCAACTTGTCGCCGGCCCCATCGTCCGCTATGCCGACGTTGCCGATCAGATGCGCCATCGCACCCACACCGCCGAAAAATTCGCCCGCGGCATCGCCTTCTTCGCCATCGGCATGGCCAAGAAAATCCTCATCGCCAACCCCATGGGCCATGTCGCCGACCGCGCCTTCGCCGCCGCCGGCCTGCACCCCCTCGACGCCTGGTACGGCGTCGTTTCCTACGCCTTCCAGATTTACTTCGACTTCTCCGGCTATTCCGACATGGCCGTCGGCCTCGGCCTCATGATGGGCTTCCTATTCATCCAGAATTTCAACCAGCCCTATCGTGCTGACTCCATCACCGACTTCTGGCGTCGCTGGCATATCTCCCTCTCCACCTGGCTGCGCGATTACCTCTACATCCCTCTGGGTGGCAACCGCATCACCCACTCCCGCACCTACATCAACCTCATGCTCGTCATGCTGATCGGCGGATTGTGGCACGGAGCAAGCTGGAACTTCGTCATCTGGGGCGCAATCCACGGAATCATGCTCGCCATCGAGCGCTTCCAGGGGAAAGACAGCATTTATCGCGCCCTTCCTCGAGCGCTGCGAGTGGCCGTGACTTTCTTGATCGTCTGCCTCGGCTGGGTCTTCTTCCGAGCCGAAACCTTGCCGCAAGCCATGACCTATCTCGCCTCCCTCTTCGGCCTCGCCAAAATCCCCGCCGGCTATGGCGGCGTGCAAGCCGCCATGTACACACCGCTTCACGTCCTGATCTTCCTCGCCGCCGTCCTGGTCGTCTGGAAAGGCCCCGAATCCTGGGTCTTCACCCGCCGCCTCCATCTCCCCCGCGCCGCCGCCATCATGGCCCTCCTCGCCGTCGCCGTCATCATGATGTGGTCCCAGGCCGAAAACTACTTCATCTATTTCCGCTTCTGACCTATCAACTATCGACTACCAACTATCAACTCCTACTATGACCGTACTCGATAACCCAACTCGCACCTCCACCCGCCCACCCACCCAGGCGCCCGCCGAATCCACCTCCATGTCCTTCGCAGGCCTCGAATCCCTCAAAAAAGGCCTGATCCACACCGACATCTCCCCCAAGATCGCCCGCTGGATGGTCGCCCTGTTCATCGTCGGAATCGCCATCGTCCCCATCACTCAGCTCATCGTCGAACTCATCAGTCCCAAGCGCTACGTCCAGGAACTCGACCTCGTCCGCCCACCCGTTCGCGCGGCCAAACAACTGGCCCACGGCCAGGTCCGCCCCGCCCTTCACGAGCTGCGCATCTGGCTCACCAAGGACAACCTCGCCAAGTTTGAAGATGACCTCAAAGAACAGTCCATCTTTCGCCACGTCATCCAGCTGCGCATGCAGCTCGTCATGACCAAATACCTGGGCTTCGGCAACGCCGCCGCCATCGTCGCCCGCGAAAAATTCTTCCGCCCCAACGGCTGGCTTTTCTATCAGCTCGGCGTCGATTACCTCGCCGGCCCCGGCTTTCTCGATCCCACCTTCATCAAGCACCGCGAGCGGAAAATGTTCGATGAGGGTGAGGAAGATGTCTGCGCTGATCCGCGCAAGGCCATCATCCACTTCCACAAAGACTGCCAGGCCGCCGGCGTGCACCTGGTCTTCATCCCCATCCCCGTCAAACCCGCCATCCAACCCGCCCAGCTTGAAGGCCGGCCGCTGACCTCCTCTCGCCCCGTTGCCCAAAACCGCG
This sequence comes from Tepidisphaeraceae bacterium, assembly GCA_041482675.1. Lineage (GTDB taxonomy): Bacteria > Planctomycetota > Phycisphaerae > Tepidisphaerales > Tepidisphaeraceae > JBGPEF01. The sequence goes on from JBGPEF010000387.1 coordinate 5,416, forward strand.
ACTACGCCCGCTTCGTCGCCGACCTCCGCTCTGCCGGCGTCGATGTCTTCGACCAGTTCGCTCCCAAAACCGTCGAGCCCAATCAGGAGCCGCTCTATCTCGAGCAGGACACCCACTGGACCCCGCAGTGGATGGAATCCGTAGCCGCCCAGCTCGCCGATCACATCAAGAAACAAATAAACCTCCCCGCTCCCGCCTATCCCTTCCAGGTAACCATCGAAGAGGCCGACACCGCCCGCGTC
>JBGPEF010000388.1:0-5644 GCA_041482675.1 Tepidisphaeraceae bacterium
CACCCTCCCATCCGGCGCGCACACCACCACCGAAGGTGAATGAATCTCCGGCGCCTGCCGAATCACTTCCACCTTCCACTCCGCATTCGCCTTAAACGCCGGATTCGCCCCCCAAACCCCACCTGCCATCATCACCACAACGCAAAAAATAGTTTTGATTCGCACACCAACATCTACTGCCCCCAAAATGATTCGTTGGTAAATCCCCGCCGCTCGGGAAGGCGTGAGGCGCACGGTGAGGTGCAGGGTGCCATGCCCACGCGTACTCGTGTGGGCATGTCCTAAGTTTTCGAATTTGTAGGGGCGGCTTCAGCCGCCGTCCCTTTCCCCCACCTCATCACCCACTCACCCACTTCGCTTACCCTCAACACATCCACCGCCATCTCACACAAAACCGGCCGCGACACCATCATCGCCACCCCCCGCCACAACATCCTCCGCTTGTTCCAAAGCCTTCGAAACTCCCCCTGCAACTTCCTCTGCACCACCCTCAAATCCTGCCCTCGCAAAATCCCCTCCGCCGCCAACTCCGCCGATCTCATCGCCAACCCCATCCCCTCCCCCCCAATCGGCTCCAGCGCCGCCGCCGCATTCCCCACCGGAATCACCCCCACCGGCCAATCCCCCCTCACCCCAAACCTCGGCAACGGCGCCGCCAACCACGACGAAACCCTCTTCGCGCCGCGCATCACTTCCGCCAACCCCCGATTCTCCCCCACCATCTCCTCAAATACCGCCTCCACATCCCTCGCGCGTTCAATCCTCTCCCTCGGCACACTACACGCCACATTGAACAACCCACCCTCAATCGGCGCCACGCCCCCATAACACCCGCGCACCCCAAACAACTGCACCGTATCCCGCGCCCCCCCCGGTAATTCAAAATGCGCCTTAATCCCAAAATCTCGAGTCGCCTGCCGCTTCAATCCCCCCATCATCCCCTTCCCATCCGCCAACAAAACCACTTCACACCAAACCGTCTCCACCCCATTGGTCCTCAAATCTCGAACCCGAATCCACGTACCACGGGCATCCTGCCCGTGATCCTCAACCCTCGCCGGCTGCAAGACCTCCACCCCCGCCTCCCGCGCCGCCTCGAGTAAAACTGAATCCAACGAAGCTCTGGAAATCCCCCACATCCCCCCCGGCAACCCAATCTCCGCGCTCCTCCCACTCGGCCCCCACAAAACCCCGCGCGTCATCTCCACCGCCCCAATTCTTTTGCTCAACCCCACTCTCCCCAAAACCTCCCACCCCATCGCACTCACACACTCCCCACAAACCTTCTCCCTCGGAAATCGATGCTGCTCAATCAACGTGACCGAAATCTCCCGCCTCGCCAGCAGCATCGCCGCGATACTTCCCGCCGGTCCACCGCCAATAACCAGCACTCGTGACATCTCCGCATAGCTTACGCACTCTCGTATGCTTCCAGGAACCGCGCTCGCGGAATTCCCGACTGCGTGCAGATCGTCCGCAGCGTCGAAGATTTGATTTGTGGATGATTCGGCAGAGTCAGTGGCGTCGACGTGCCGTCCGGATTCCGCCGCAGCATTGAGATGTGCTCGCGCTTGCGCACAATCTCAAACCCCAGTTTCACCGGCGCTCGAATCACCCGCGCCTTGGGTGCATCGACAGGAAACTTGGCCATCAGACGACCTTGGCTTCAGTCAGAAATGCTTCCAGCACCGGCGACTCGTCTTCGAGAACCTCTTTCCCAAACGTCTCAATGTGAAAGCGAATCGCCGAACTAACATCGGCCAGCGCTGCCTCGTAGGTATCGCCCTGCCCCACCACGATCCCCCTTCAGCCCAAGAGGGTACGCCACATAGCCGTCCGAATGCGGCTCGATTACGACCTTCATACTCTAATTCTACCGATCAAATCGCAACCGTCAAAACGACATGCAGAGTTCCTTGACCTTCGCCTGTAAGGCCGAACCGCTAGCCTTTTCCCCAGGACGACCGAATCACCTCTGCACCGGCGATTTCGTCCAGGCGAACAAACTTAAATCGGTCGTTGGGAGAAGAAGTGAACACCTTCGCCTTCATGGCCACCGCCAATTTCGCCTACAAACCTCATGATTTTCTCATCCAACCCGTTTATTTGGCTGCACTGGTTCGATCCTGTAGTATCCGTGTATGGCAAAGATAGGACAGCACGACATTCGCAATCTTGCCAAATCGATCATCTCTGCACATCCCGGCGGTATTCGCTACACCCAGTTGGTTAACGAAATTGCCTCCCGCCATCCAGAAACGCCGAAGAATACCATCCACGGCTCCGTCTGGAATCTCGATGCGGTTTTTCCGAATGAGGTCACGAAGCCAAGCCGCGGCCTCTTCCTCTCTGTTTCAGATCGTACTGTGTCCGAAGGAATCAAAATCGGGGAAACTGAAAAGATCGTTCCTGGTGGGGAAAAGGTCCGCGAAGCGGACTTTTACCGGCCATTCGCCGAATGGCTGAAGAATGACCTCGACGAAGTGACTGATGTCGCCGAACTCGGCGGCAGCGGGATGAAGAGCAAATGGGGGACCCCCGACATCGTCGGCGTCTATAAACCATTGGCGAGCAACTTAATCAAGTTTCCATTGGAGATCGTGACCGGAGAGATGAAGATCGATACTCAAGCGCCCGTCGTCGCATTCGGTCAAGCTATCGCTTACCGGCTCTTCAGCTCAAAAACGTACATCGCTATGCCCATTTCCCTCACAGAAGAGGACCAAAGCCGATTGGAAGCACTTTGCATGCTTTTTGGAGTAGGCCTGGTTCTATTTGAACTTGACCCGGCAAACCCGAATTTCATCATTCGCGTTCGAGCACAGCGATTCTCACCCGACATGTTTTATGTCAATGAATTTGCAGATCGTCTTCGACACTTGGACGCCGCAACTTTTGAGAAGCTATTCCGCTGAATTGCAGCTACCGCCCACGCCGTTTCTTCGATCGCCCTCTCCCTTGTCCGTTCGGCCGTACATCCTCAAGGCTGGTTACCTGCCGCAAAACCAGTAATGTCCAACCGCCGTCCGGCAATGCCAGGAACAGCCGCGTATCTGTTGGCACAGCCAGACCCGGCCTCTGAATGTCGTGGTAAGTGCCGTCCGACATTCGAATTCGAAAGGGCTCGAACGGTTCTTTGAAGAGATATTCTTCGAGTTCTTTCTTTGTCATGAGCCGGACCCTATCTCGGCACTCCCCCCGGCAAGAACCCCTCCAACTTCCTCGCCCTCACCGGATGCTGCAATTTCCGAATTGCCTTCGCCTCCACCTGCCTCACCCGCTCTCGAGTCACCTTAAATATCCTCCCCACCTCTTCCAGCGTATACGTATACCCATCTCCAATCCCATACCTCAGCTTAATAATCTCTCGCTCGCGATACGTCAGCGTCTTCAACACCTGCTCAATCTTGTCCTTCAACATCTCCTGCGTCGCGCTCTCAACCGGATTATCCGCCTTCTCATCCTCAATAAAATCCCCAAAGTACGAATCCTCACTCTCCCCCACCGGCCGATCCAGCGAAATCGGATGCCGCGAAATCTTCAGCACCCGTCTCGTCTCCCCCACGCTCATCTTCGCCCTCTTCGCAATCTCCTCAATCGTCGGCTCCCGCCCAACCTCCTGCATGATCTGCTTGGAAATATTCCGCAGCTTCGACATCGTCTCGATCATGTGTACCGGAATCCGAATCGTCCGCGCATGATCCGCGATCGCCCGCGTAATCGCCTGCCGAATCCACCACGTCGCGTACGTCGAAAACTTATATCCCCGCCGATACTCATACTTATCCACCGCCCGCATCAACCCCGTATTCCCCTCCTGAATAATGTCCAAAAACGACAACCCGCGATTCCTGTATTTCTTCGCAATCGACACAACAAGTCGAAGATTTCCCCCCGACAGTTTCCTCTTCGCATCCTCATACTTGTTGTAAATCTTCCGAATATTCACAACCCGCTTGTGCAGGTCCTGCGCATTCTCCAACACCAAATCTTCCAGCCCCGACAACTCCTGCTCGCAAACTTCCAGGTCCTCCCCCGGCTCCTTCAATTTCTTCAGCTCCTCAATCCGGTTCTCCAGCTCCAGCATCTTCGTCGAGATGCTCGACAGTTTCTTCATCAGCGGCGTCACCTTGCTCGTCCGCAGCGACAACTCTTCCAGCAACTTCGTCCCGCGCCGACGCCTCCGCCGAATCGCCAGCAGCAACTCCTGCTGGTCCTTCTTGTTCGCCCCCCCAAGCCCCTCCCAATCCTCCCGATTCCTCGCCAGCATGTTCCGAACCGTCTCCAGGTTCATCGGAATCCGCTGCCCAATCGTCCCCTTGTCCGCCTGGTCCTCGGCCGTGCTGATCTTCATCGTCCGATCAAACGGCAGATCCCCATCATCCACCTGCTGCAAAATCTCCACCGCCGACTGAAGGCAGTAATCACTCTCCAATACCCGCGACCTGAAAATCTTCCGCGTAATTTCGATCTTCTTCGCCAGCGCAATTTCCTGCTCGCGCGTCAGCAGCGGAATCTCCCCCATCTGCGTCAGGTACATCCGCACCGGATCGTCGATCCGCTTGCTCGACGCCTCCGCCAGCTCCGCCTCCAGATTTAAATCCAGCTCCTCCTCTTCCTCATCCGACAACTCCTCGATCGCCGGCTCATCTTTTCCCGCCGCCGGCGCGGCCGCCTTCCCGCCTTTCTTCCCGGTTGTCTTCTGCTGATATTCCGCGATGTCGAGTTCATCGATGAGCTTGATGCCCATCTCGTCGATCATCATCAGCAGCGTGTCCAGCTTGTCCGGCGATACCACCTCATCCGGCAGCCGCTCATTCAGCTCGTCATAAGTCAGATAGCCGCGGGATTTACCAAGTCCGATCAACGCCGCGACGCGTAGATCAACTTCTTCCTGTGAACCCGATCCGATCAAGGGAGATTCAATTGATGTAGACATGCTCTTCACGCAACTCCAACGACACCCGCGACGCCAACCGCGCCGCTACAGAACAAAGCGAAACGGGCCAAGGAACTCGGAGACATTTCCGAACCCTGCAACGCGACATCGTCATTGTCCCGGCAAAGCGCAGTCGCGATCTCTGGTCAAAATCGCCGCCCTGCGCTCTTATGATTTTCGGCGGCTTTGCAACCGCCTACTCAACGCCAATTCTTTATCGCCCAACCCGCCGCAAATCCGGTCGCCGGGCGCTTTCCTGCAACTTCACCAACAACTTCACCTGCTCCTCTTCACTCAAGTCCTGCGCCTCTCCCGTCCTTCTCAACGTCGCCACAATCTTGTCCTCCGCCGTCCTGTGCTTCACCTCAAACAGATACTGTAACGCACCCGAAAGCGTCACTTCCAGGTCCATCTCCTCCACCGCATCCGCTAATTCTATGGCCAGTGCTTTGAGTTCCGCCTCTTTTAGCGCATCGACGAACTCGTTAAATACCGGCTCTCCCTCTTCCCGTTGATGGTTCCAATAAACCTCCGCAACCACCTTCAGCCTCTCATCCTCAAAATCCTCCACCCCAATCACCGTCTGCACCTTCCCCCATCTCTTAGGCTCCACCAGCAACACCCCCAAAACCTGACTTTCCGCCAAATACCGGCCACCAGACGGCCGGCCCAACCCACCCCCTTCCGTATTCTGCCCCCGAATCG
>JBGPEF010000389.1:0-5629 GCA_041482675.1 Tepidisphaeraceae bacterium
GAACTGGGTTACGCCAAAAGCCGCGGCGACGCTGCTGATTCATGGGACGGAGGATAAATATGTGGCGTATGAGCAGGCGACTTGGATGCACGAGCGGCTGAAGGCGGCGGGGGTGGATGTGGAGTTGCTGACGCTCCAGGGTGCGGGGCATGGGTTCAAGGGAGCGGATGCGGATAAGGCGGCCGGGGCGGCGGCGGATTTTTTTGAGAAGCATTTGAAGAAATAAAACGGTGGCCGGGGACGCGGAGGATGATATGAGATGCTGCGCTCTCGTTGGTGCGTTGGTGATTGCTCTGGGGGTGCAGGTTGGGCTTGGAGCGGGGGCGACGACGAATCCATCCGGGAAGACCGTTCGCATCGCGGCTGCGCAGCCAAAGGCGAGGTTGATTGATTGGCATTTGAAGGATGTGGATGAGGTTTTGAAGCGCGTGGATCAGTCGCTGGGGGAGCTTTGCGGTTTGATCGATCGGGCGGCGGCGGAACACTCTGATGCGGTTGCGCTGCCGGAGGATACGCTGGGATTGGGGACGTGGGAGGCGGGAAATGAGGCGCTGGCGCGGGAGGTGTTGCCGCGGGCGGTGAAAATGATGCTGACGAAGTTGGGGGCGGCGGCGAAGCAGCATGGAATTTATGTGGTCTGCTGCAACGATTTCGTGGAGGCGGATGGGCACACCTACAACACGGCGTTTTTGATCGGGCGGGATGGGAAGGAGATCGGGAGATATCACAAGGTTTGTCCGACGATTCATGAGCGGGTTTGCACGCCGGGGGATCGGTTGCCGGTTTTTGAGACGAGGGATTTGGGCGGGGTGGGGATGTTGATCTGCTATGACATGGTTTTTCCGGAGACGGCGCGATGTCTGGCGCTGGGCGGGGCGGATGTGATTTTTCATCCGACGCTGGGCGGGGCGGCGATTGGGGATGATGACATCAACCGGGCGGCGTTTCGGACGAGGGCGGTGGAAAATTTTGTTTATATCGTGGTGGCGCAGCGCGGCTCGGGGAGCATGATCATCTCGCCGCAGGGAAGGATTCTCGTGGAGGCAAAGGGGCCGGATAGCCTGGCGATTGCGGACATCGATCCGTTTGGCGGACGCGAGGGCGGGGATGCGATGAACCAGCAGCGCGACATGCGGGCGCGGCTGTTTCGCGAGCGGAATCCGGCGGCGTTTGGGAGGATCACCGAGGCCAATCCGCCGGTGCTGGGCAAGATTCCGGCGACGATTTCGGAACGAGAGGCGGTGGAAGTTGCCCATCGGGTGCTGACGGTGGGGCAGGAGGAATTCAAGGCGGCGGATGTTCTTGTGCGCGATGGGAAGATTGAGGCGGCGGTTGCGGCGTTTGGGCGGTTGCAAAAGGAGTATCGGGATTCGTGGATCGATCGCGTTTCCACTCAGCGGCTGGCGATGCTGGAGCCGAAGCTGGCGGCGCTGGCGAAAAATGATGAGCGGGCGGGGATTGCGGCGAAATATCCTGGGGATCGGGGGATTGAGAAAGATCCGCGGGTGGTGTTTGCGGAGGATTTTGAAGAGGGGACGATCGATGAGCTGGCGGGACGTTGGGAGGATGTGAAAACGCCGCAGATCATGTCGTTTGCGGCGGATGTGCCGCAGGGGAGCGGTGGGAGGCAATCGCTTTTGATGACGCACGTCGGGGGGAAAGGTGATGGGGGGCATTTGTATCGGCGGTTGCCGGCGGGATTGGAGAGGTCTTATGCGCGGTTCTATGTGAAATTTGATCCAGATTGTGCGCCGATCCATCACTTTGGGACGTGCATCGGCGGGAACAATCCGGCGACGCGCTGGCCGATGGTCAAGGCGGGAATTCCGCCGGCGGGGGACAAGGGGTTCTGGACGGGAATTGAGCCATTTGGCGAGAGCTGGCGGTGGGATTTTTATACGTACTGGTGCGAAATGCGCGGGAGTCCGCCGCGCGGGCAGACGTGGGGGAATAGTTTTGTGCGCGATGAGTCGTTGAAGATCGAGCGGGGGCGATGGGTTTGCGTGGAAGTGATGGTGAAGATGAATGACTTGGGAGAGAGCAACGGGGAGATGGCGCTGTGGATCGATGGGAGGGCGATCAGTCACCTGGGGAAGGGATTTCCGAAGGGGAAGTGGGTGTTTGATAAGTTCATGGTGAATCAGGGCGGTGAGAGTGTGCGGTGGAATAATTCGCAAGGCGAGAGAGAAAATTTCCAGACGGCGGCGGGGGGAGAGCCTTTTGAAGGATTTCGGTGGAGGACGGCGAAGGAGTTGGATGTGAATTTTGTGTGGGCGTATCTATACATCACCGGTGCGCCGGCGGGGCATGTGAGCAGGGTTTGGTTTGATCACATCGTGGTGGCGAGCGATTACATAGGGCCGATCAGCAGATGATTTTCGGAGCGGATTCCTGGGCGGAGGTTTCTTCGACCGGTTTGGCCGGTGAGTGCGTGGATTGAGTTGGGATCGCCACGCGTACCTGAAACCATCCGGCGTCATCGAGGGCGACAGCGACTTCAATTTGCAACAGTCGCGCATAGGCCGCCACCAAAGCCAGCCCAAGGCCGCTATGAACTGCATCATTGCGGGCGGGGTTCTTACGCCAGAACGGCTCGAAGAGGTGAGGCAGGTCGTCAGCTTGAAGCTGATCGTTGCTGTTGCTGATGCTCAGGGTGACATTGCTTTCGTGCTGGTGGGCGGAGCAAATGACAAATCCGCCTGCCGGCGTGTAGCCGAAGGCATTGGCAAGCAGGTTGCTGAGGATCGAAATCAAGAGCGATTTGTCGGTGGTGATGATGGTGTCGGGGATTTCATCGAGCTGTGCATCGATTCCGGGTGGCAGGCCGCGCGCCTGCTGGGCGGCCCAGACATCGTTGACGACCTGGCGGAGGTTGACCGGGTCCAGCGATAGCATCTGCCGGCCGTCTTCGCAGCGCGCCAGCGCCAGGAGGGCATCGACGATGGTTTGCATTTGCCGGGCGATATCCAATGCTTCGTGAAATCGTTGCGATGATTGCTCGGCATCATCGGGCCATTTGATCGAAACTTCGGCGAGGGAACGAAGTTCGGCGATGGGCGTGCGCAGCTCGTGGGCCACGTTGGAGGCGAATCGCTTTTGGCGGCCGAAGGCGGATTCGATGCGGCTGAGCAGGTCGTTGAGCCGGTTGCAGATGGGCTGAAGCTCCAGGGGCATGGTGTCAACGGGAAAGCGATGATCCAGCGAGGTCGCATCGATGCGGGTTGCCTGGTCGCCGACCTGATGCAGCGGGCGCAGGACCCGCCTGATGGTCCAGGTCAGGCAAAGGATGGCGCCCAGCGTCAGGACCGCGGAGGCCAGGAGCAATGAAGAGAGAAGGGTGCCCAGTTGATCGTCCAGCTCGGTGCGTGAGGCGGCCAGGGTGATCACCACGCTGGCGCCGCGGGGGACGTGGAGTCCCGGGAGCCCTTTGAAATCCGCTTCATCCGAGGGCTCATCGGGGACGCGCACCCAAATGCGGATCGCCCGTCCGGGCCGGCCGTCCCGCAGGGGCAGGTTCCACACGCACTCGGTCGGAAACGGTTCGGGCGCATTTCCAAGGCTTGTCCCGCGGAGTGATTTTGACGCCGCGATCTGCGTTCCCTCGGGAAGCCAGAGCTGGAAATATTCGGGGTGGAAAACCCGCTGGAATTCGGGCATGGCTTCCTTGGAGAATTCAAACTCGATTCGACCGTCCCCCTCCCGCTTTACCTGCGTCGCCACCGTGCGCGCCTTGGCGGCCAGCGAATGGTCAAATTGGCTCAGCAGTGCGGAACGCGTGTAGAGGTAGAAGCCGATGCCGGTGAGCAGCGCCAGCGCAAAAGCCCAGAAACCGAGTTTGAAAATCAATGCCCGCTGTATCGATTTCATGCAAGACCCGCCGAAAGGGTGTAGCCCATGCCCCGCCGGGTGTGGATGTACGAGGGGCCATCGGCGGGATCGATCTTTCGGCGCAGCGCATAGATGGCCGCATCCACGACATTGCTGGCGGGCTCGACGCGCTCATCGTAGATGTGTCCTTCGATCTCGGTCCTGGAGACCACCTGGCCCTTGCGCAGGGCGAGAAATTCGAGAAGAGCATACTCGCGCGGCGGCAGATCGATGACTTCTCCGCCGCGGCGGACGGTTCGCGAGGCGGTATCCACCTGGAGCTGGCCGATGGTGATTTGAGGCGATCTGACCCCATGGCCGCGGCGGGTGAGGGCTTCGATTCGCGCCAGCAGCTCGTCAAATGCGAAGGGTTTGATCAGGTAGTCATCAGCGCCGAGGCGCAGGCCGCGGACGCGGTCCTCGACGGAGTCTTTGGCGGTGAGGATGAGGACCTGGGAGTTGATCTCCTTGCGGCGAAGCGTCTGGAGCACGGTCAGGCCATCGACTTCGGGCAGCATGAGATCAAGGACAATGACATCGTAGGGATTGGACTGGGCGCTCCAAAGGCCCTGGGCGCCGTCGGCGGCCACATCAACAGCGTAGCCGGACCGGCGCAGGCCTATTTCCAGGGAGCGACGCAGGCGTTCTGAATCCTCGATGAGGAGCACTCTCATAGCACCTTCCGCGAAGGGGTGGTATTCTCCACCGGCAAGATGACGAAACGATGATGCACGTTGGTAACTGCTGGACGCAGTCATTTCATAACAATCATTGTAGTTGATGTTCCGTCAAGCGATCTGAGAAAAAGTACGACTCTCAGCCTCACGCCGCGCTCATATTCTCATCATTTTGCGTTTCTAGAGTAGATGGGCGACGATGATCGCGGGGCTGGGAGCCGCGATTCAAAGCGAATGGCTATGGGTTCAAAGGCTCCGAGTTATTTCTGGAAGCTGTTTGGTGCTGGCGGCATGTTGGCCGGGTTATTTGCATATTTTGCAACCATCACCTTGCGCCGAATTGGGCGATCGCAATTCAGCGATTTCGATGTTTTCTATACCGCGGCCCGGGCGATGCTGCGGCACCAGGACCCTTATGTGCCAGCGGACCGCAGCTATGTCTATCCGCCGTTGATCGCATTTCTTTACATGCCATTATCGCTGCTTCCAGAGCAAAGAGCCGCCGTGATCGTGCTCTGCGCCAACATCGTATTTGTGCTGGTCGCGGTGTTGATCATCGCGAGGGAATGCCTCGCGCGATTTGAGGCTGACAAAAATGCGCTGACGACACTCGTGATCGCTGTGCTGGCCGTCTTGCTGATTTTTGACAAGGTCAAGGATGAGCTGCAAATGTTACAGACCAATGGGCTCATGCTGTTGATGCTGGCGCTGGCTTTGCGCTGGCTGGACCGCAGGCCGGCCTGGGCGGGGTTGGCACTGGGATTTGCCTGCAACATCAAATATCTCCCGTTGATCCTGCTTCCCTGGCTTCTCATCCGGCGGCGCTGGCGTGCGGCCGGTGTTTTCGGCATCAGCGCGGTGGGATTCGCGATGCTCCCAGCGCTGCAATCGGGATGGCACGACAACCTTACTCACCTGTCGGTGGCATTTGGCGGGCTGGGGCACATGGTCGGAGTGGATATGCCCGGCGGGGCCAGCGCGGATATCTGGAGCATGCGGACAGGAGTGAGCCTGTCGATCACCAGCGCAATAGCGCGAATTACGCACCGGAGCCACGCCGATTTTCTGATGTTGCCGATGGTGGC
>JBGPEF010000390.1:0-5618 GCA_041482675.1 Tepidisphaeraceae bacterium
CCGGCGATTGCCGACGCGATAGATTCGGCCATTTGCGTAGCCAGGATCAAAGACGGGCGTGCCGGTATCATCCTTCGTTACCCCATCATCACCGACGACCACGAAAGAACCTTCGGCGATGACAGCTTGATTCCAGGTGGGCGGATCGCGGAAATCGGGCTCACTGGGAGGAGGAGGGGTGAATTCGATGAGGTCTGGTTCGCCGGGCTGGCCGCCGTCGCTGAGAATGGCGTAGAGGTAGCGCGGCTCGAACGTGGCCAGGTTGACGGAGGGACTGGTGAGAGTGGGAACTCGATCGATATCGGAATAGCCGGTCGGTGTGGTCGTTGTTGAGGAGTACGTGGGATAGTTGCGGGCCTGACAGGCGAAGATGATGACCTGGGCGAAATTGTCGCCGGGGTTGCGCTTGTAGAGGGCGGTCCAGGCGAAGCGGGGGTCCTGGGGGAGGATGAAGCTGCCGCGGATTTTTTCCCAGAGGTAGAAGTCAGGGCCGATGACGCCTTTGTCGTTGCAGGTTTCGGAGAGGCGGAGGAAGCGGGGATAGATGATCGAGCTGGGGGGGCCGGTGAGATGGCCGGTGGGAGGGAGGTCCTGCTGGGTGAGGATTTGCTCGAGGGAGCGGATGGCGGATTGGACGAGGGTGGAGGCGGTGGATTCTTCGATGTTGGTTTGGGTTTGCTGGATGGCGACGGGGAAGAGGCCGGCCAGCATGATGAAGCCGATGCCGAGGAGGATGACGGCGAACATGACTTCGGTGAAGGTGAAGGCGCGGCGGGCGCGGAAGCAGAGTGGCCGCAGATTGCGCAGATGACGCAGATTTGCGCAGATCAGAGAAAGATGGAAATTGCATTGCGTCATCTCATTCGCCTTTAATCAGGGTGCCGTTGTAGCGGTTGATCATGAGGGGGACGGAGTTCTGGTCGATCCATTCCTCTTCCTTGGATTCCGCGCCGGCGTAGCCGGAGAGAGACTTGCCGGGGCCGTTGTCGAAGCCGCTGCCGGCGAGTTGGGTGTCGGCGTCGGTGAAGTCCTGGCTCTTGAAGGATTCGGCGTTGAAGACGACCAGGCCGAAAGCGGATTGGGGAGGAGGAGTGGCCGGTGCGCCGCCGCCGGGGACGTAAAACGAGGGGGGTGCGCCGGACGTTTTGAGGGAAAGGAGTTTTCCCATCTCGCTCCAGACTGGTTTTCCGGCGGGATCGATGGAAACCATGCGGAAGCCGTAGGTGCGGCAGGCGAGTTGGCCGTGGCCGTCGAAGAGGATGACGCCGCCGTACTGGATGGTTTGAGGACTGTTGGGGTTGTCGGTGTTGAAGCCGATGTAGCCGTCATCCTGGCGGGGAGGGGTTTTGGTGAGATCGACAGTGGCGTTGTCGATGGTCTGGAGGGAGAGGCCGAGGGTGAGGGGGACGGATTCGTGGTCGGGGACAAGGTCGAGAAAAACTTCGACATCGGGATCGCCGGAAAGGGAGTCGGTGGCGCGGACGAGGACGGTTTGGATGCGTTTGGTGCCGGGATCGATGTAGAACATGATGCCGCAGTCGCGCTGGAGGCCGATGGCCATCATGCGGGATTCGTTGAGGAGGGCCTGGAGCTGGTTTTGGGCGGCGTCGGCGCTGCGGTTGCCCTGAAGAACGTTGAGGACGGGAATGGTGAGGAGAACGACGAGGACGATGATGCCGATGACGACCAGCAGCTCGATGAGGGTGAAGGCATTTGCAATTTGCGATTTGCGATTTGCAATTGAGGGAGAAGAGGATGGACGGCGGCGGCAATGGTGCATGAGGGATTTTTATTGCTCGAAGGAGTAGATGTTGTCGTCGCCGGCGCCGGCCTTGATGTCGCTGGGGGCGCCGAATGTTCCATCTGCGCCGGCCGAGGCCCAGAAGGCGCGGCCGTCGGGGGAGCGGATGCCGGGGAACCAGATTTTGTCATCGGGAGGATTGGAGCCGGTGTTGGATTCGATGGCGGTGTAATAGAGACCACCGGAGATGACGCGAGCGCCGCGGGAATAGTTGGTGGAGCCGGACCAGGTGTCGGGAGTTTTGCTGGCGACGTTTCGCAGGCCGCTGGGAGGGGCGAAAACGATTGGGTTACGCCAGCCGTCGAGGACGACGGTGCCGCCGGAATATGGAGCGACGGGAGGGACGGAGAGGAGCTGGTCGCTGGGGAATTTCTCGAGGGCTTTTTTGAGGTCGGGAATGGCGGTGAGCCGGCGCATCACTTCGGCGGTGCGCTGGACGGCGGCGCCGAGGCGGTCAAAGTTTTTGGAGTCGGCGGTGACGAGGCCGGGGGCGGTTTCGCCGCCGCCGTTGAGGGAGGGGACGGGATAAAGCGTGCCAAGCGGAGGAGGAGGCGGTGGGACTGGATTCTCGAACCCGGCGAGCTTGTTTTTGCGGTTGAGCTCTTCGCTCATACTGGTGAGGTTTTGCAGGGTGGTGCGGGTGGCGTTGGCGGAGGCGCTGCCGCCGGCGGCTTTGAGGCCCCAGACGACGATGCCGATGAGGATGACCAGAACAGCCACAACGAGGAGTAACTCGATGACTGTGAAGGCTTTGCGGCGAATGAGCATGGACCGTCCTCGCATGGGGGATTATTCGCGCTGTCCAGCGGGGGGCTCGAAGCCGCGCTCGTAGCTGTAGAGGTTATCGACGACGCTGGAGAACTTGCGGTCGGGGCCGGCCGAGAGGAAGAAGCTGCGCTGCTGGGGGATGATGCCGACGTTGAGAGCGCCGGCCGGCATGTACACGATGGGGGTGCCCCAGGCGTCAACCAGGGTGTTGGCGGTGGGGTTGTAAAGGGAAAGGGGGAGATCGTTGAAGGATTTGGGATTGGCGTATTTTTTGAAAACTTTGACGAATTCCTCGTTGTTCTGGCGGGCGTTGAACTGGAGCAGGGGCTCTTCGGGGTCGCTGGCGGACGGGCGGACGAGACGGGGGACGGAGGCGAGGGCTTCCTGAAGGGCCTTGTTTTCGACGTTGTCGCGGCGGGCGAGAAGGGCTTCGAGGCGGGCGAGGACATCATCGCGCGTGAAAGCCTCGGCCGAGCGGCGGCGCTCGTAGCGGGCGAGGGAAACCATCAGGCCGAGAACGATCACCAGCGCGGAGACGGTGGTGAGCATTTCGATGAGGGTGAAGGAGGATTTGCGAGTTGCGATTTGCAATTTGCAATTGGAGGAGAAAGCGGGTTTGGTCGTTAGCGACGCTTAACGATCGAAATTGAAGATGTCGTCGGATTTCTTGAGGTAGGGGTCTTTCGGGTTCCACAGATTGAAGAGGCCGTCGGGGCCGGCGGTGACGAGGATGAAGCTGGATTCGGTTTTGAGCGATTCGTCGTTGTCGATGGTATTGTTGCGGTTGGCATCGCCGAGAAAAAACCGAAGAGTGTCCGGGTCGAGGGCGAGATTTTTGGAGAGGGCGTTGGTGTAGCCGAGTTGGGGGTCTTCACCATCTTCGATGTCGTACATGCCTTTCACGCCTTTAGCGGGGTCACTAACTAGGCCGATCTTGTCGTCAATTACGTGGATATTAAAATTGCGGCGCTTGGGGTAGTAGCGGATGGTGTTGCCGAAATAATCGACGAAGGCCCAGTAGCCCGCGGGTTTACCCGATTGGGGGGGGAAGCGCTTGATGTTGAGGTGCTCGGGGGAGAGGTAGGCGTCCCATTTTTTGGAATTGGGATCGGGCGCGCCGGTGGCGGGATTGGGGAGGCGGAAGCCGGAGCCGTCAGCGCCATCTTCGGTGGCTGGGCCGGGGCCGACGAGGGCTTTGGCGAGAATCGTGTGATCAAAGGGTGTGCCTGGAGGCGGCTCGGGCAGGCCGGGATAGACTTTGAAATCGGAATGATACTGCTCGAGGGCGGTGGAGATGGCGGAGAGGTCGGCGCGGGTTTTGGCGATGCGCGAGGCTCGTTGGGCACGGTGGACAGCGCCGAGGATGAGGGTGATCAGCAGGGCGATGATGAGGATGACGGCAAGGAGCTCGACAAGAGTAAAGGCCCTCACCCCGACCCTCTGTCTCCACGGCGACTCTTCGACCCGGAGTACCGGGCGAGGGAGTAAGAACGGGCGGGAGTTTTGGATGCGGTAATGCATGTTGTCAGGGGATCACGCTGCCGAAGGTGGTTAGATCGTCGGCGGTGCCGAAGATGCGGTCAGGACCGGCGCTAATCAGGATAAAGGAATCCTTGCTGCGGGGAGTGCCGCCTTCGTTTGTGGTGCCCGGTGGGTTGAGGGTTGGGTGCATGAAGTACGGCAGTGCATTGTTCACGCGCAAGGCCCCGTTGTTGTAGTCACCCGGCTCCTTGACGGTTTTGTCAGACCAGAGAACATTTGCGGGATCAGACAGGTTGCGTGCGGCTCCATCGCTTGTGGCCAGTTGCCAGAGGCCCGCGAAATCCGCCGCTCCGGGCTTAGACGGAGAATGCTGCTTCCGGCCGGCGATAGTAAGGCCGCGTGAAGGGGGAACTGTGGAGAGGTCAGCAATATAAGAATAGTACTGGCGTACGTCGTACTGAAAGAGTTCGCCGGCGTTCTGGGCGCCTATGTAATGGTAATCGCTCATGACGCCCTTGGCACCGCGCCGGGCGCGGAGATAGAGGACGGGGAGCGGTTCGTTGAATCTATCCACGAATTCGGGAACGCTGGAGTCGAAGCAGGAAGGACTCGATCTGCCTGCATTATCCAGTTTGTCACTGAAGAAATCCTTAGTCAGCTCGCTACTGTTGTTATAGAAGGCGGGATGTTGGCCGGGTGAGCCAGGGCTGAGGCTGCGGGGGCCGGAGCCGACATCTTCGATATGAAAGGTAATGGTTCCGTTTTCGTCCCGAAGGCCGCCCATGATGCCCAGGACCATGTTTTCCATCATGGTCATCTGGCTGTTGCCGCCGAAGGGGGAGGGGCTGATGTTGGCGGGCAACGGGGCCTGGCCGGGGGGGAGCTGATACATGTGATGGTCTGGGATGGGCCCGGGATACGCGCCGTAGGTGGCCTGATAGGCTTCCATCGCGCCGCGGAGGCCATTGAGCTGGGCGAGGCTGGCGGCGGCGTAGCCCTTGCGCCTGACAGTGCTCACGACGGGAATGAGGATGCCGATGAGGATGCCGATGATCAGGATGACCACGAGGAGCTCGACGAGGGTGAAGGCGGCGGAATTCGAGGATCGAGGATCGAGGATCGAGGATCGAGAGAAGTCGGTTTTTCGATCTTCGATCTTCGATCTTCGATTATCGGTTTGGGACATGGGAATCCTCCCGGCTTACTTGGACTTGGTGCCGGACACAGCGCCGATGAGGGTGATCATGGGCATGAACAGGGCGATGACGATGAAGCCGACGATCAGGCCGAGGATCACGACCATGACCGGCTCGAGAATGCTGATGAGCGAGCCGACCAGCACGTCCACGTCGTTGTCGTAGTTGTCGGCGACCTTCAGGAGCATCTTATCGAGATCGCCGGTTTCCTCGCCGACGTCCACCATGTTGACCACGATGGAGTCGCAGACCTTGGTGGCCCGCAGGGGGTCGGCGAACGACTCACCCTCACGGATGGCATCGTGCACCTTGCCCAGGGCCCGGCTGAACACCTCGTTGCCGCAGGTTTCCTTGGTGATATTGATAGCATC
>JBGPEF010000391.1:0-5590 GCA_041482675.1 Tepidisphaeraceae bacterium
CCTCGACGATGCCGACCTGATGAAGATCCGCTTCCTCACCCTCAACGGCGGCCGCTACGGCATCTATGCCACCGGCGGCTCAACTGGCACGATCCTCGAAGGCCTCACCGTCCACGACAATGCCCAGGACGGCATTCTGTTCGACGCCGGCAGCGATTTCAGCCTTCTCAAGGACATCACCACTTTCAATCACGCCAGCGACGCCGGCCTGAACATTCAGGGCGGCGCGGGCGGCGTCATTCAGAATCTGATCAGCAACAGCAATCGCTACGGCCTGTTATCCAGTGCCGTTTCCACCATCAACATCAACGGCGCATCCCTCTTCTACAACACCACCGCCGGCCTGCATCAGGATGGCACCACCACCGGCAACTTCCAGAATGTCAGCGCCTACGGCAACCAGACCGGCCTGGAAACGCAGGGCACCATCACCCTGGGCAATTCCAACGTCTACGACAACCTCGGCACCGGCGTATACAACACCGGCTTCCTCACCGTCCAGAATTCCAGCATCCACGGCAACATCACCGGCATCGGCCTGAACAATGGCCAAATCACCGGCAGCCGGATCTACAGCAACCTCGGCCCCGGCGTGCAGGCCTATCAGCAGCCCATCACCCTTACCGGCAACACGCTTTATACGAATCAATACGGCCTGCTCTGGACCGGATTTACCGGCGCGACGATGAACATCGCCAACAACCTCTTCTACAACGATGTCATCGCCGCCATCCGCCTTACCGGCACCCAGCCCGCCGCTTACGAAATCGTCAACAACACCATTTACGAGCCCACCGCCGACGGTGTCTATCTCACCTCCGGCGACAACCTCCATCTGCGCAACAACATCATCTGGACCCAGGCCGGCTATGGCATTTTTGTCGCCAACGACAGCCAGTTCGATTTCGCCAGCAACTTCAACGACCTGTATGCAACCGGCGCCGGCAAGATCGGCTACTGGCAGGGTGATCGCGCAACGCTGACCGCCTGGCAATTCTCCAACTTCCGCGACGGCGACAGCCTCAGCGCTGATCCGAAATTCGTCACCACCGCCGGCCCCGACGGCATCACCGGCGCGCCCAACACACAGGGCCTGATCGGAACCTTCTACACCAACCGCACTGGCGCTTTTGCCGCCGTCCCGCCCGCCCCCGCTCTCACTCGCACCGACCGGCAGATCAACTTCACTTACAACTTCACCTCGCCCGATCCATCCCTGCTCGCCAACGACAACTGGTCTGGCCGCTACACCGGCATGCTCCGCTTCGATTCCGCCGGTGATTACACCTTCTACGTCAATTCCCTCGGCCCGCAGCGCCTGAAGATCGACGGCGTCGCCATCATCGACGATGCGGCCGATCCGGGTGTCGAGCGCGTCGTGGTCTACCACGCCGCCGCCGGCGGCCTCGTCCCCATCGAATACGACTTGGCCGACGATGGCGGCAATTCCAACAGCCGCCTCGAATGGTCCGGCCCCACATTCACCCGCCGCGTCATCCTCCCCGGCCATCTCGCCACCGGTGCGCCCACCAGTGATGGCCTCGATGACAATTTCCACGAGCAATCCCTCTACGGCAGCTTCAAGCCCGGCACCGGATTCACCAATGATGCCGCCCAGAGTCCCGCCATCGACCGCGGCCGACCCGGCGACTCTTTCGCCAACGAGCCCGCCCCCGCCGGCGGCTATGTCAACGTCGGCGCTTACGGCAACACCGCCGAAGCCTCCAAGAGCCCGCTGCAATATGTTTTGGTGACCAATCCCAACGGCGGCGAGCGCCTGGCGCAGAAGAGCCATTTCAACGTCCGCTGGCGCTCCGATGGCATCGCCGGCAATGTTCGCATCGAATACTCCACCTCCGGTTTCGCCGGCCCATTTGCCGACATCATCGCCAGCACCGAAAACGACGGCACCTTCGACTGGACCATCAATCCACTGACCTACAACGTCTCCGACCAATATGTCATCCGCATCAGCTCCGTCGGCGCCCCCGCGATCAATGACGTCAACGACCAGCTCTTCAGCGTCATTCCTCCCATCGCGAATTACTACGTCAACGACAACACTTCCGTCGCCGACGAATACACCACCGCCCCCGGCGATGATCTCAACGATGGCCTCACTCCCGCCACCCCCAAGGCCTCCATCCGCGCCATTGTCGACAATCCCAACTTCGATCTCGAATTCGGCGACACCATCTTCGTCGATACCGGCGTCTACAATCTCACCACCAACATCCCCATCGGCCACGAAGACTCCGGCGTCCGCATCCAGGGCCCGACCGGCGCTGGCCTGTTGGGCACCGCCTATCAGAACTTCGTCCTGGCCGACAATCCCAGTGTCTATTACCGCCTCGGCGAAACTTCCGGCACCACCGCCTTCGACGCCACCGCCAATCATCGCGATGGCGCCTACGCCAACGGCGTCGTTCTCGGCGCGCCCGGAGCAATCCGTGGCAGCACCGACACCGCCGCAAGCTTTGATGGCGTCAACGATCACGTGCAGCTCCCCACCGGCTTCAACAGCTTCCCCAACGGCATCACCATGGAAGCCTGGGTGAATCCTGCCAATCAGGGCAACTTCGCCCGCATCTTCAACATCGGCAACGGCCCGGGCAACGATCTCATTATCGTCGGCCGCTACTCCACCACCGTTGATACCCTCTATGTCCAGACCTACAACGGCACCACCGCCGGCCCAGGCCTGACCTTCGGCAATGTGCTCGATCAGAGCCACTGGACCCACGTCGCCGTCTCCATTACTGCCGCCGGCAATGTGCAGGTCTACAAAAACGGCCGGCTCATCGGCAGCGGCGCCTCCGCCCCGCTCCGCAATGTCACCCGCACCTCCAACTTCATCGGAAAGAGCGATACTCCCACCGATGCCTACTGGTCCGGCGGCATCGACGAGGCCGCCATCTACGACAAAGTTCTCACCGCCGACCGCGTCGCCACGCACTACCTCGCCGCCACCGGCGCCGGCGCGGTTCTCAACAGAGGCAATGTCGTCACGGGTTCCTATGTGTTCGAGTTGAACAACGCCGACGCCGTTACTCTTTCCAACCTCTCCATCACCGGCGCCTATGAGGGTATCTTCGCATCGAACGGCTCGAGCCAGTTGACAGTGCAGAACTCGACGCTCTTCGACAACGCCAACGCCGGCCTGGACATCACCGACGCGGCCAGCAGCACGCCCATCATCCGCGACAACCAGTTCTTCGGCGATGCCTCGGATGCCAACCGCAACCAGGACTTCGGCGTCTTCTCCCGCAGCCAGGACCCCACCGTCCTGCGCAATTCCGCCTACCACAACAACGGCCGCGCCCCCTACGGCATCTACCTGGAAAACGTCGGCGCCAATGTCACCGTCCAGGACAACCTGTTCTGGAACAACACCAACACCGGCCTGGTGATCTACGCCTCTTCCTTCGAAGTCTCCGGCAACGTGGCCCGGGACAATGGGGAAGGCTTCTACCTGGAAGACACCACCAGCAGCATCGACGGCCAGTTTCACGACAACCTGGCCTTCGGCAACAGCGGCAACGGCGTGCAGATGCGCGGCTGGGGCCAGCACTACAACAACGAAGCCTACGACAATCTCACCGGCTTCAGCGCCGTCAGCTTCAACGGCGTGGTCCACGACAACAAATCCTGGCGCAATACCACCGGCTTTGCCATCAACAGCGGCACGCTGCGGAACAACCGGGCCTACGGCAACACCACCGGCATCTTCCTCAACTCGGCCAACATCAACATCATCGGCAACAAGAGCTACGACAACACCACCGGCATCCTCGCCCAGCCCTTCGCCGGCGCCAACACCATCGCCAACAACCTGGTCTACGACAACTCCGGAAGAGGCATCCAACTGGACAACGCCCAGGGCTCCAGCGGCAGCATGAACCTCACCAACAACACGGTGATGGAACTGGCGTCGGATGCTCTTCAGATCACCGGCAACAGCCAGAACATCGCCCTCAAGAACAATATCTTCTGGTCCGGAGGCGCAGGCCATTACGTCCTCAACGTCGCCGACTCCGCTCAGCGCGGCTTCTCCAGCGACTACAACAACCTGTATTACACCTCCGGAGCCAAAGTCGGCTTCTGGCAGAATCCCCTGGCCACCCTGGCCGACTGGAGATACGAGCTGGGCCTGGATGCCCACTCCCTCTCCACCGATCCCCAGTTCGTCTCCCCCTCCGGCACCGATGGCATCCAGGGCCTGGCCGACTTCGGCGGCCTGAAGTTCGAGTACTTCCCCAACAACAACTTCTCAGGATCACCCACCACCACCCTCTTCGATCGCGTCATCGACTTTGCCCAG
The DNA here is from genome assembly GCA_041482675.1 of Tepidisphaeraceae bacterium. GTDB lineage: Bacteria > Planctomycetota > Phycisphaerae > Tepidisphaerales > Tepidisphaeraceae > JBGPEF01. Next base: position 4,322 of record JBGPEF010000391.1, read on the forward strand.
GGCTTCGGCGCCTTCCGCAACGTGCCCGGCCCCGGCGACAACCAGTCCTACCGCTGGACCGGCGACATCTACCTCCAGAGTGGTATCACCACCTTCTGGATCCAGTCCCTCCAGCCGCAACGCCTGTGGATCAATGGATCAGCCATCATCGACGACTTCACCACCCCCTCCCGCACCGAACGCACCGCCAGCTTCACCGCTCCCTCTTCCGGCTGGTACAGCATCAAGTACGAAGTGGCCGACACCGGCGGCGGCACCATGGCCCTGCTCCAATACTCCACCCCCGACAACACCACCCGCCGCGACATCCGCGCCTTCGAAGCTCCCGCCGCTGGCCCCGCCGGCATCGCGGCACAACACGCTGTACTGCGATATCAATCCGACCCCACCAGCGTCGGCCTGGAAGACAACTTCCACCTCTCCAGCACCGCCGGCAGCTTCCACACCGGCGGCATCTTCACCCCCCCCGACCTGATCGACTCCCCGGCCATCGACGCCGGCGATCCCTCCTCCAGCTTCAGCCTCGAAACCCCCTCCAACGGCGGCCGCATCAACCTCGGCTACGAAGGCAACACCGCCGAGGCTTCAAAATCCCGCGCGCAAAACATCCAGATCATCTCCCCCAACGGCTTCGAAAAATTCCATCTCGCCGACGATGTCATCATCAGTTGGACCAGCACGGGCCTGGGCGCATTCGTCACCATCGAAGCCAGCTACGACGGCGGCGCATCCTTCAACCCCATCGCCACCACCTCCAACGATGGCAACTATGCCTGGAACCCCGACACCTTCACCACCCAGGGCCTCATCCGCGTCAGCGACGCCCTCGATCCCACCATCTCTGACGCCTCCAACAGCTTCTTCACCGTCGGCGAATCCGGCCACGAATATTTCGTCAACGACAACTCCACCGCCACCAGCTTCTACGGCATGGCCCCGGGCAACAACGCCAACAGCGGCACCACCGCCGCCGATCCCGTCGCCTCCCTCAACGCCATCCTCAGCGCCTACGACCTCGGCCCCGGCGACATCATCTACATGGACGATGGCATCTATCAGGAGCCCGTCAACGTCCGCATCACCCAGGATGATGAAGGCGTCACCATCCAGGGCCCGCTGACCCCCACGCCCCTCGGCGTCGATTATCAGAATCGCGTCCTCGAGGATGCCCCGGTGGCCTATTGGCGCCTCGGCGAATCCAGCGGCACGACCGCCGCCGACTCCTCGCCCAATCTCCGCAACGCCACCTACGTCAATGGCGCAGTTCTA
>JBGPEF010000392.1:0-5590 GCA_041482675.1 Tepidisphaeraceae bacterium
CCCCTCGCCCCCGTACTCGGGGGAGAGGGCCAGGGTGAGGGGGCCTTCGTCATTCGTCATTCGACATTCTTTCGTCATTCGTCATTCGTCATTCGACATTCTCGCTCCGCTACTTCCTCGGCAGCTGCTCAAACGGAATACAATCCACAAAATTCATCTCCGAATTAAATCTGAACCACCTACGCGATTGCTCACTCGTCGCCGAAATAATAATCCAATTACTCCTCGTCAATTCCGCCAAACTCTGCTCGTATTCGTGTGGGGTGAGCAAAATCGGCGTCGTCCCCGACCTCAACAATTTCTGCCCCTGATCCAGCATCGACCGATACCCATCGGTGGTATTCAACGGCAATCTCGCCAGCTGCGCCAACAGCTCATGCGCATGCCGCTTCCCCCGATTCGCCGGTATAGACAGCCATTCTTTGTTCCACACGCACATCCCCACCGCCAGGCCCTGATCGATCGTCCGCGAAACCAGCGACGCCGCCATCGCGATCGCCCGCTCCACCTCCGCAAGCTCCGCCAGCGTCCGGTCCTTGATGAACGTGTCCACAAAAATCAGAATCCGCGGCGGCGCGATGTGCGTCATCTCCTTGCTCACCAGCGTCCCCGTCCGCGCTGACCGCCGCCAGTAAATCATCCGCGGGCTCTCCCCATGGCGAAATTCCTTCACCCCATAAAACTCATCCTGCCCCCCCCGCCGCGGCCGCATCCGCGCCCCCGACTGCTCCGCCGACAAACACATCGACAGCAGCTTCCCATCCACCTCCGCCAGCGGCGGATAAACCAAAACCGTCTCCCGATGACTCCGATCGATGGCGCGTTTGACAAACCCAAACGGAAAACTCGTCGAAAGCTGAAACTTCTCCAGCGCATGCAACCCCCGACGCTTGGGCACCACCAGCATCGGCACCTGCGCCGTCATCCCCGCCGCCGCGTGCAGCAGATACGCCTGCGGCTGCCGCGTGAACGCATCCGATGCGCTCAGCTCCGAAACCGTCACCGACAAACTGGGCCAGAACCGCTTGCGATTGTGAAACTCATACTGGAAATTCGCCGGCTGGCCGACAACAACGTAATCCGGAAACACCCGCCTCACCTCGAGTTTTCGCAAAACGATCCGCGAGATGAACCCCGCGATAACCAGCACCCCAATCATCAACCCAAAAACCCCAAACAACAGATTCGCCTGCGAATTAATCGCCGCCAGCCCCATGAACAGCATCATCGAAGTGTAAATCAACCCCGTCACCGAAAAATCCAGCGACGGTTTCCGCTTGGGCTGTGCCGGAAGATATTTCAGCGCTCGTCGAAACGGCATGGGTGCTCTTGGTGCATTCTAGCACCTGCACGACTCTCCTTCATGCCCGGCGAAGGTCCCGCCTGCTATTCTTTCCGCGCCCCGGTACTCCCCTTCGTTCCCCTCGCCCCGGTACTCCGGGGAGAGGGCAGGGTGAGGGGGATTTTTAAGTGGCTCCATTCAACCGGCCGTGATCACAACATATGCAATTTGCGCCCCCACCTACCAATAGTCTTCTGTCCATCACCCGAAGATCCCCACCTCATCGCTTGCTCGCATGCAAAACCGTCAACCCCACAATATCATCCCCCCTATACCGAATGATCACATCATCATCCATCAGCTCACTATCCGTGGCGATCGCCGGCTTCTGAAAATTCATATACAGCACATCCGCGTCCGGGTCATACCGCGTCCAAAGCAGCCTCCCCGGCGATTTCAATATCGTCGGCGCCAGTTTCAAAAACTCTTTGGGATCAATCATCGCCATGAATTACATCTCTGATCTGCGCAAATCTGCGTTCATCTGCGGCCACCCCTCCTCATCTGTGCCAATCTGTGCCCCATCTGTGGCTATCGGAGGAATTACGTCGGCGTCGCCGTCGAATCCATAATCCTCTGCAACACCCTCGCCGTCACATTCGCATCCCCGTTGTGCAAATAAGTCTTCGATATCACCCGATGGGCGCACACCGGTATCACCAGCGACTTCACATCATCCGGAATCACATAATCCCTCCCCCGCAACATCGCCGCCGCCTGACACGCCTGCGTCAGCGCCAGCGAACCGCGCGGCGATACCCCCAGGTGCAGCTCCTCATCATTCCGCGTCGCCTCCACGATGTTCAAAATGTACTCAATCAACGCATTATCCAGCTTCACCGAGGGCACCTTGTCCTGAAGTTCAACAATTTCCGCCGCGCTCATCACCGGCTTGAGCTCATCCAGCTTCGTCCGCGCTGGCTGCAACGTAATAATCCGCTGCTCCGCGGCCCGATCCGGATATCCCACCGTGATCCTCAGCAAAAATCGGTCGAGCTGATTCTCCGGCAGATAATAAGTCCCCTCAAACTCAAACGGATTCTGCGTCGCGATCACCATGAACGGCCGGTCCAGGTGCAAAGTCTGGCTCTCCACGCTTACCTGCTCCTCGCTCATCGCCTCCAAAAGCGCTGACTGCGTCCGCGGCGTCGTCCGGTTGATCTCGTCGGCCAGAATAATGTTCGCAAAAATCGGCCCCGGCTTGAACTCAAACGTGTGCGACTCATTATTGAATACCGACACCCCCAGCACATCCGACGGCAGCAAATCCGGCGTCAACTGGATCCGCGAAAACCGGCAATCGATGCTCCGCGCCAGCGCCCGGGCCAGAACCGTCTTGCCCACCCCCGGCACATCCTCAATCAACACGTGCCCTCGCCCCAGCAGGCCAATGAGAAGCTGATCCACCGCGCGCGGGTGGCCGAAGAAGACGGATCGTACGTTGTCCCTCAATCGGTCAAAAGGCAGCTCGGCCACAATCCACCTGGGTCAGAGAATGGGTCATGTTACTTCCCCTTGCGGGGTGTCCCATTCTATCGGGAAGGGTCATAAAGGGAATTGTCCGGCGAAAGGAACCCCGTGCCGGACGCCACATTCGCCGAAGGAGACGGCGCCATCGTGCGATAGCACTCCTTCAGCGATTCCGCATGCCCATCCACAAACGCCACATTCGTCCTGCCCCCGTGCCGAAACCCCTGCGTCCCGGCCGAGCGAAACGTAAACGCCGCATCCCCCGGACTCGCAAACGGCGCACGCATGAACTTGTTCGCCCCCACCGAATACTGCCCATCCCCAAACAACGCACACCGCGATGAATTGCGAACCTGCCCGATCTTGATCGGCGCCACAATCGATTCCTGCGCCCCATGCCCGATGTAGCTGGTGTTGTAGTTGTAGCCCGTATACGGATCGGCCAGCGTGTTGGACTTCCCATCATAAGCCGGGCATTGCTGAATCCGCGGATTGGTATGCCCGGCCCACAGCAGACCCGGCGTGACCGTGATGTCTCCCGTGGTTGTGTTGCGGGTTGTCGTAAAGTCCCAGTTGAGCGAGATCACCAGCGGTGGATCAGAAACCATGTCATAAGCAATCGGAAACGATCCCCGATTGCCATCACAATACATCTGCGCTGCCGTCCCCAGTTGGCGGAGATTCGACAAACACGCCACGGAAACGGCCTGCTGCCTCGCCCGGCCAAGCACAGGCAGCAGCAGGCCGATCAGCAGCGCAATCAGAGCGATCACCACCAACAACTCCACCAGGGTGAACGCGCGGGGATGTTTCATGGTTCAACGGCGGCGAATCAGGAGGAGTGAGAGGCCTGACAACATCAGCAGGCTGGCCGGCTCCGGAACCGAACCGCCGACACTGGCGTTGTTGATGGCCACGGTGTCGATGGCCAGGCGCAGGTCGGTGTTGGGATTGCCATCGGAGGGGATCTCAAAGCGGACATAGCCAACCTGCGAGAGGCCGGATGATGCCAGGTCCAGCCAGTTGCCGCCGGCGGACCAGACACTGGGGGAGACCAGGAAGCAGTTCTGAGTCTGAGCCCAGTCGCGGCCGTCGAAGCAGGGGAAGGGACTGGGCATGGGCAGGCCGAAGTTGGCAAAGAACGGTCCCGGCGGAGGCGAGGTGAGATACGGGCTGGCGCCGGGGAACATGAAGCTGGGCATGTCGAAGGTGCTGGAACCCAGCGAGACCCAGTTGATGTTGTCGGCGGACACACTGACATTGGCCGACCCGCCGCCGAAGTGGGTGGCGGGAGTGGTGTTGGCCCCATTGGGATAGTCGGCATCGATCAGGCCGACATTGGAGAAGATGCCAAGCTCCCTGCCGGATCCAACCAGGGCGAAGTTGGAGAGCTGGAGGGTGAGTTGGCCGCCTTCGCCGATCTGGACGATCTCATCACCCTGATAGGCCGGCGAGAAGGGGGAGAGGATGTTGGGGAAGCCGAAGTAGTTGGAGGCGGCCGGGTTCTCGCCGGTGAGGGCGGATGCGGCGCCGAGTGCGGCGGCGGGGTTGGACCAGGTGGGAGGGGCCGAGCCGGGGGTGTAGGAGATGACGCGCGAGGCGTAACTGACGGCATGGGCGGATGAGGCGCATGCCAGAGAGACGGGAAGCGCCAGCAGGCGCAGACGAACGGGGGACATGAGAACTCCTTCCAGGCAGGGCGCGGCCTGGAGAATGGACCTGTTCGTCTCGCGATGGATGGGAGAGCCTTGGCGGGAGGATCTCGGGCAGGAGTGCCCGACCTGCCGGCCGTCCCGAGGGTCGCGAGGACGAATCCGAATCGGTCCGGCACAATGCCGGACACGCAACCCTGGGCCGGTCTTCTGGCTTTGGACGGTCGTATGCGAATGGCCTTCCCGTCAGTTTGACAGTGGCACAATCGCGACCACAGATGTCCATCACAGCGGCGCGTCCGCGGCGGAATTTCACCGCCTTCCCGATGCGCCCAAGGCGAGGGGTAGAATACTCGCCTTGCGGATGAAAGCAAGTTTGATTTATGGAGGAGGCGCGGGCTGGGCGGCATCCTTTGGGGGGGCCGGAGCGCCGCGGGCGCGGTTGAGGAGTTCCTTGAGGGCGTTGGCGGCTTCGGGGGTGATGGGGGGTGATTCGGGGCCGGCGGTGGGATTGGTGGTGGGAGCTTTGCCGGCGGCGACGATGGGGACGGGGGTGATGGTGCGGGATTCGAGGTCGGGCGGGAGCGCGGGGAAGGTTACGCCGGTGTCGGCGAGGATTTTCAAAGTGGTCTTGGCGGATTCGAGGTGGCCTTTGTCAGGCTCGAGGTAGTGAAGGGCGTAGTCGACGCTGATGGAGAGCTGGCGGGCTTCGCTGGATTGGGGCCAGAGGTTGCGCTGGACCTGGTCCATCTCGAGGATGTCCTTGAGGACGTTGGCGGAATCGGTGAGGTCGCGCAGGGCGTTCTTGTGGGCGGCATCAACCTGGGCGTTGAGGTCGGCGGGGGCGAGCTCGGGGGGCATGGTCAGGCCGGCGCGCTGGAAGAGGGGCTGGAGAGCGGCGACGAGATTCTGTTGGGCCTTGAGGAGGGTTTTTTCCTGGAAGAAAAGCTGGCCGCGAAGCTGCTGGGAGCGGGCCTTGCCGAGGCGATAGGCGATGGGGTTGTAGAGGCGTTCGATGCGCTGCCAGGCGATGCGGGAGGGAGTGTCCTTGTTCTTTTCATCGCGGAGCTTTTCGCTGAGCTCGGTCATAAGCTTTTTGGCGGCGTTGTCGGCCTCATCGTAGGCG
>JBGPEF010000393.1:0-5588 GCA_041482675.1 Tepidisphaeraceae bacterium
ATCGCCACTCCCAATCACTGGCACTCGTTGATGACCGTCTGGGGCTGCCAGGCCGGCAAGGATATCTATGTCGAGAAACCCTGCTCGCATGAGATCTGGGAAGGCCGCAAGGATGTCGAGGCCGCCGAGAAATACAAGCGCGTCGTCCAGATCGGCACCCAGCGCCGCTCCGACACCGGGTTCGCCGAAGCCGTTGCCTGGCTCCAGGCCGGAAACCTCGGCAAAATCCTCTACGCCCGCGGCCTCTGCTACAAACCCCGGCCCAGCATCGGAAAAGTCACCCAGCCCACCCCTATTCCGCCCAACATCGATTACGACCTCTGGTGCGGCCCCGCCCCCATGGAGCCGCTCATGCGCAAAAACCTCCACTACGATTGGCACTGGGTCTGGCCCACCGGCAACGGCGATATCGGTAACCAGGGCGTTCACGAAATGGATCAATGCCGCTGGGCTCTCGGCCAGAACACCCTCCCCGAGCGCGTCTTCGCCTTCGGCGGCCGCTTCGGCTACGACGATGACGCGACAACTCCCAACACCGAAGTCGCCATCTACGACTACAAGCCCGCGCCGCTCATCTTCGAAGTCCGCGGCCTCCCGCGCAAGAAGGGCGATACCGCCATGGATGCCTATCGCGGCCAGGTCCGCATCGGCCTGGTCGTCCAGTGCGAAAACGGCTACTACTCGGCCGGCGAAAATGGCGGCTGGGCGTATGACAACGACGACAAGAAGGTCAAACAATTCACCCAGGCCGGCCAGAAAAACCACCAGGCCAACTTCATCAAGGCCGTCCGCAGCCGCAATCCCGAAGACAACGTCGCCCCCATCCTCGGCGGCCACCTCTCCTCCGCGCTTTGCCACATGGGCAACATTTCCTATCGCGTCGGCAAGCAGATCCCGCCGACCCAGCTTGAAGACATGGTCAAGTCCGACAAGCTCGCCACTGAAGCCTTCGAGCGCGTCAAGCAACACCTCGCCGCCAACGGCGTCGATCTCGGCCAGACCCCACCCACCCTCGGCCCCTCCCTCGCCTTCGATCCCCAGAAGGAACAGTTCACCGGCGCTCACGCAGAAGAAGCCAACAAACTCGTCAGGCGCGAGTACCGCGCTCCCTACGTGATTCCCGATCAGGTCTGATTTGACCTGGTCATCTTGAGTTTCTCGGATGTCCGGCGTATATCGCCGGACATCTTATTTAGAGGGAGCGAAATGGAAGTAGTGGTTCAGAAAAACCAGCATGAAATGTCCATCGCCGCCGCGCGCGAGGTGGCCAATGTGCTCAATGCCAAGCCCAACGCCGTTCTCGGCATGGCCACCGGCTCGACTCCGCTGGGCCTCTATCAGGAACTCGTCCGCCTTCACAAGAAGGGCGAGCTGGACTTTTCCCACGTCACCACCTTCAACCTCGACGAATACGTCGGCCTGCCCATCACCCACGCCCAGTCCTATCACCATTTCATGCACGAGCACCTCTTCCGCCACATCAACATCCCGCCGCAAAACATCCACATTCCCTCCGGCACCACCACCAACTATCGAGCCTTCTGCGCCTGGTACGAAAGCCGCATCAAGGAATGCGGCGGGATCGACCTCCAGATTCTCGGAATTGGCACCGACGGCCACATCGGCTTCAACGAGCCCGGCTCTTCCCTCAGCTCGCGCACGCGATTGAAAACCCTGGCGCGGCAAACCATCGACGACAACGCCAGGTTTTTCAAAAACCGCAACGAGGTGCCGATCTACGCCATCACCATGGGAGTGGGAACAGTCCTCGAGGCAGGTGAGATCGTGCTTCTGGCCAGTGGATCCAAAAAAGCAGAGGCAATCGCGGCGGCCGTGGAAGGTCCGGTGACCAGCATGATCACCGCCAGCGCGCTTCAGCTTCACCCCAGCACGCGGGTATATTTAGACGAAGAGGCCGCCGCGCATCTGAAGATGCGCGAATACTTCGACTGGGTTCAGGAGAAGAAGCCTGGTGCGCCGCCGGCCTGAGGTGGCCGGCGAGGAGCACCGGATGTAGATCCGGTGTTTCCTACAGCTCTTTTACAACTTAGCCGCCGCCACCATCCGCCGCACGCGGGTTGCCTTCATTCCCTTGGGCCCGGGTTCCGCTTCGTACTCGACCGGCTCGCCATCATCGAGAGTCTTAAAACCCTGACCCTCGATTACTGAATGATGGACCATCACATCTCCGCTACCGGACTCAGGAGTGATGAAGCCGAAACCCTTTTGGTCGTTAAACCATTTCACCTTCCCCATCGCCATGAGAATTGCCATTCCTTTCCCTGAGAAGCCTTGGCCGCAACCATGTCGTGCAAACCTTTGCCCGTTTTGCACTTTTTCGGCCGTCAAGCTCAACAATACCGATGGCCATAGCGCAAAACAAGCGCATCAGCCAGCCAAGTGGTAATTTCCGCCCCGGCTGCAATGCCCACTCTAGCCACGGGTTATCCACACACGGCTCGGTGCCTGGTACTTGCCCCAAAGGCTCTGTTTCTGGCATACCCTGACCATACAACACGACAAGCGGTCACAGCCATGACAATTTGGCAGTATTATATGATAAATGGTTATATAACAGAGAGTTGTGTATTATAAATGGGGTCCGCAGGGCCGGGAGCGACGAATTGCCCCAGTTAACTTGGCATCATAAACAGAGTTGCAAATCCTTCCGATTTTCCTTAGAAATCGGGGTTATCCACACCTCTTCCACACGGAGCAGCCCGTTCCCAGCCCCTTGCTTTTCCAACGTTCGCCGCGAGACTACTCCCCTTCGATTTCCCGCATGAACCTTCTCGAAACCACCAAGCTGGTCAAGTCTTACAACGGCCGGGTGGTCGTTAACCAGGTCAGCTTCGTGCTGCACCAGGAGGAGATCATCGGGATCCTCGGCCGCAACGGGGCGGGCAAGACCACCACCTTCCGAATGATCATGGGAATGATCAAGCCCGACAGTGGGGCGGTGGCATTTGATGGCGATGACATCACCCACCTTCCCATGTACAAGCGGGCCAGGCGCGGAATCGGCTACCTGTCGCAGGAACGTTCGGACTTTCGGCGGCTGACCGTGTGGCAAAATCTTCAGGCGATCCTGGAGACATTGAACCTGCGGAGTTCGGAGCGCAAGAAACGGGCCGAGGTGCTGCTGGATCAGTATGGGCTGCTGAAGCTGCGGGACCAGAAGGCGGAAACACTCTCCGGCGGCGAGCGTCGAAAGCTGGAGATCGCCCGGGCCCTGTGCACCGCGCCCAAGTTGATCCTGCTGGATGAGCCGTTCACCGGCGTCGATCCGATCGCGGTGGAGGATTTGCAGAAGGAGATACGCCGGCTCAAGCAGGAGTTTGGCAAGAGCGTGTTGATCACCGAGCACAAGGTGGCCGAGGCGCTGCGGATTTGTGACCGGGCGCTGATCATGCACGAGGGTGAGAAGTTTGCGGAGGGAACACCCAAGGAGATCATCAACAACCAGGCCGTCCGCTCGGCCTACCTGGGCAATACGTTCCGAGGCGATGAGTTTGATTGATGGAATGCGGCAACTTTCGGGGGACCATGGCATACTATGGGGTATTGGAGGTCGACCATGACCGGCAAATTGTCCCTGCTTCTGGCCGCGAGTTTGATCACTTCGTTCACCATCGCACAGGATGACGATGATGATGCGCCGCTGCCGGCGGCCATCAAAGCGCCGGCCACCAAGCCGACGACGCGTCCGGCGGGCCCGCAGGCGAAGGTGACGCCGGAGGTGGCGGCGGTGCTCGAGCGCATCAATGCGGCGTACGGAAAGCTCACGACGCTGGAGCTGGCAGGGACCATCTCTCTGAATGTGGAAGATGGCGGCGCCAAGCGCAACCATGAGGCGAAATTCACCAGCTCGTTTCTGGCCCCCAACCGGTTTCGCCATCAGGTGAAGGACCATCCGCTGCTGGGCTCGACCGGGAGCAAGTGGTATGGCTATTCGCCGCTGAACAATCTGTACACGCAATCCGATGGGCCGCCGGCCAAGGCGTTTGTTCGCGAGTTGCCGGAGGAGCAGGTGAGGATTCTTTCGTTTGAGGATCCCTCGCTGATTCTGGCGCTCTCGAAAGATGCTTCGACCGATTTGAAAGAGGTGGCCTCCGAGATCGTGAAAGTCGCGGATGAGAACATCGACGGCAAAGCTCACACGACCTTGAGCCTGACGCTGAACGCCGGCAACAAAGGGCCGATGACCCTGAGCTTCGATCCACAGACGAATTTGCTCCGTCGCGCGACGCTGAACATGGAGGACACGTTTGAGAAGGCGGGCCGGCCGGACATTACCAATGCGATCTTTCGGGTGGATTACACGACGATCAAGGCGGATGGCGCGCTGAAGCCCGAGCAATTTGCGTGGGCGCCGCCATCGGGCTCGAAGGACATGGCCATGGCGAAGGCCGAGGCACTGGCGGCGGCGGATGAGGAAGCGGGGCCGGCGGCGGCGCTGGCCGGCAAGCCGGCCGGGGATTTCACGCTGGATGACATGCAGGGGAAAGCGGTGACGCTTTCGGAGATGAAGGGTTCGGTGGTGGTGCTGGATTTCTGGGCCACCTGGTGCGGGCCGTGCGTGGCATCGCTGCCGCACCTGAACAAGATCTACAAGGATTTTGAGAAGGATGGCTTGAAGGTTTATGCGCTGAATCAGCGCGAGGCCAAGGAGAAGGTGGCCGACTTCATCACCAACAAGACGCTGACGATCCCGGTGCTGCTGGATAAGGATGGGAATGTGGCCAAGCAGTACCTGGTGACGGGGATTCCGCAGACGGTGGTGATTGGGAAGGATGGGGTGGTGAAGAAGGTGATCGTTGGGTTTAATCCGGACGGGGATGAGGAGTTGCGGGGGGTGATTGAGCGGGAGATGAAGGCGAAGTAACGGATTTGCGATTGGAGATTTGCGATTTGCGATTGGAGGAGGGGGTGGTGGGTTTGTTTCGTTAAAAAAAATGGGGGCGTGAAACGTGAAGACGTGAAACGTGAAGCGAGTAAATGCGGGAGACGTCCCTGGGAGGGGGCGCGACCGTGGTGGGTTTGATTCGTCAATAAAATTGCTTTGGTGAGAGCTAAAAGTGGCGATTTTGGGTGATGGAGGGGGATTTGGGTTCGTTTGGTGGGTTTGATTTTTCCCCGTGGTCTTGTTTTGGGCTGGTCTGTGGTCCGTTGTTGGTTGTTGGTTGTGGGGTGGGCGGGGTGAGAAAAAAAGTAGCGCGAGAGGGGTTGGGACGCGGTTTTTTGTAAAATGAAGGCGGGGCGGGGGTTGTGGAGAGGGTTGGGCAAGAAGTTATGAAGAAAGGGGGTCCCGTTTAGGTCCTTTTTGTGTCCCGTTTGTGTCCCGAAAAGGTCCCGGGAGAGGGGAATTGGGTCCGTAGCGCCGAAAAGCGAGTCCCGAATTGCGAGGGACATGGGACATGGGACAAGGGATGTGGGGAGGAAAATGCGTGGGGGAAATGGGTTCGTTTTGCAGAGGGCCAGGGTTTTGGGTCGGGGTTTTGGGTTCGGTGAAGGCAGGGAATCTCCTAAGATACGGATGGGTGGGTGAGACGCGAGCATTGCTTCCCCCTTTCTGGTGTTGGGTCCTC
>JBGPEF010000394.1:0-5576 GCA_041482675.1 Tepidisphaeraceae bacterium
GCACATCCTCGAGCGGGCGGTGGAAATGGGCCAGCAGTCGCAGAACGACAAGCGGGCCGGCCAGATGAACATGTTCGGAGGCGGCGCAACCGCCGCCACGACAACCAGCAGCGGCGGCGCGCTGCCGGAGATGGAAGAGATTGCCAGCGCCGACCTGCTGAAGTTTGAGAAGGAGTTGCTGGGGTTTTACATCACTTCGCATCCACTGACGGAGCACCAGTCAGCGCTGGAGCGATATACGACGCACAGCTCCAAGGAGGCGATGAATGTCTCGGAGGGGACGGAGGTGACCATTGGCGGGATGATCAACCGGGTCAAGACCAGCATCACCAAGAACGGGCGCTCGGCCGGGCAGAAGATGGGTTGGATTACACTGGAAGATTTGGAAGGAAGCATCGAGGGAGTGCTTTGGGCGGAGACGCTGGCCGACATCACCGCCAAATATCCGAATGTGATTGCCCTGGAGCAGATCGTGTTCGTGAAAGGCCGGGTGGATCGCAAGCGGGAGACGCCGAGCTTGCAGATCAATGAAGTGATCCCCGTGGAAGAGTCGTTGGCGAAATTGACTACTGGTTTGGTGATCAGACTGGACGAGACGCGGCACAAAGAGGAAGTTGTGGAGGCGCTTGTGCCAGTGATCAAGGCACACGCGGGGCGAACATCGTTGGGGGCCTCGGTGCAGACCGAGGGTGGAGAGACGATTATGCTGCGGATGGGAACCGACTATCAAATTCGCCCCACAAAGGCAGCCGTGGAAGAACTGGAGCGAATTTTGGGCAGCGGCGGCGTGCAGATCTATGGCGCGGGCTCGAAGCGCGCCCAGCGGGTGGCGCAGCAGCAGTTGTTCAAGGTGGATGAGAAGGAGGTGGATGAGCAGCTTCCGGCCGTCGAGGTGGGATTGGATGGGGCGTTGGAGTAATGCCTGCGAGGGTCGGTGGCCGATAATCTCGACGGAGAGAGATTGGGGAGGCGGTCATGATGATCAGAATTGCTCTGGTTACGTTGTTAATGGCGGCTTCATCGGCGTTGGCCGAGGTGAAGCTGGATGCCGCCACCCGCGAGGCGCTGGCCTGGCAGATCGCCCTGGAGCGCGAAGGATTTTCCCCTGGAATCATCGATGGCAAGAGCGGCGCGAAATCTGCGCTGGCGACGGCGGAGTTTCAGACGCGAATGGGATTGAATGTCACCGGCCCATTGGATGCAGCGACACGGGAGGCGCTGGGGATCGGGTTGCGCGAGCCACTCCAGTCTTACACCGTCGCGGCGGTGGATGAGTCGCAAGTAACCGGCACAATCCCGCAGGATTGGAATCTCAAGTCAAAGATGCAGTTTCTGGGATATGCCTCGGCCGCCGATGCGGTGGCCGAGCGATTCCATTGCACGCGCGGCCTGCTCGAGCGGCTCAATCCAGGTGCGAATTTCGCGGTGCTGAAGGAGGGGGATGTTTTGGCGGTGCCGGCGATTGAGAAGGGAAAGATGGTGCGGGGCAGCCGCCTGCAAATTCATCTGGGACAGAAGGCAATTCGGGTGCTGGATCGCGACGGGAAGGCGATCGCGCTGTTTCATTGCAGCATCGCCAAAGATGAGGACAAACGGCCGACGGGGACGGCGAATGTGATCAGTGTGACCAGCAATCCCGTCTATCGATTTGATCCCGCCATGTGGCCGGAGGTGAAGAATGTAAATCAGAAGCTGTTGATCCCCCCAGGCCCGCGAAATCCGGTGGGAGTCTGCTGGATCGCTCTCAGTCTGAGCGGCTATGGGATTCACGGCACGCCCACCCCGGAAATGATCGGCAAGACGGGGAGTCACGGATGTTTTCGGCTGACGAATTGGGATGCGCAGAGATTGGGCGGGATGGTGGAGGCGGGGATGGTGGTGGAGTTTGTGGGCAGATAGCCCTTAGGCAACTCGTTTCACATGCTTCATGTGGCGCTGGAGAAAACCTTTTGGATCGCGATTCACTTCGTCGAGAAGGCGACAGGCGATAGGTTGGGGAACTCGCACGCCTTGCTCCCAATGTTCGACAAGCTGTGGAGAAACACCAAGCAAGCTGGCAAAAACAGCCTGGCTGACACCCATGCGCTTGCGAAGAGCGCGCACGCGCTTTGTGTTGTAAGCAGGCGGATCGGGAATCTCCACGGTGCGAACCGTGAAAAACTCCTCAAGAGGTCTGCCAGTTGCGAGGGCATCGCGAAGCTCTTCGAGAGATTCTCTTAGCCTGACGGATAGCTTCTTGCGCTCAAACGCTACTTTCTTCTTCATGGTCTCGCCTTCGTTTCAATGTCCCTGGAGATCGCCTTGAGCAGTGAGGCGTAATATCCTCTGTCAGCGGCGCTGAGATTCTCCTTTTCGTTCTTCCCAAAGGCAGCCATCAGGTAAACCAAAGTTCCCTTCAAAAAGCATGCGTAGCACACCCGGGCGGAGCCGCTTTTGCCTCGATTCCACGAGGGCGATGCAAAACGAATCTTGCGCATGCCGCCTGTACCAGGGATAACTTTCCCCGCGTCAGGTCGGTGCATGATCAGCGACTGAAGCTCGCGCAGATCATCGTCGTTGAGCCGCAAGTGCTGCCAGTCCGAGACGAAGTGGCTGAGCTCGACGAAGGTCGCCTTCACGGCTGATAATTATATCCTACAATGGAGGATAGAAGCAAGGCTGGCCAATGTTAAGCCAGGATTTCCGTGATCACTTCCCCATGATCAATATCCAGCCGTTTCCGCCCGGGAATTTCCAGCCTGTGGCTGTCCAGACCGAGTTGATGCAAAACCGTGGCGTGAATGTCAGTCACATAGTGCCGATTTTCCACGGCATGAAACCCCAATTCATCCGTTGCCCCGTGCGTGATCCCGCCTTTGACCCCCCCGCCGGCCAGGAATGCACAGAAACCCTGCGGATGGTGATCCCGGCCAGTGCCTTCCGCGCCGGGCGTTCGGCCAAATTCAGTCCCCCAGACGACCATCGTGTCTTCCAGCAACCCGCGCTGCTTCAGATCTTTGATTAATCCCGCGATCGGCCGATCCACCTGCTGTGCGAGCTTGCCGTGGTTGCCTTTGATTTCCGAATGCGAATCCCACGCGCCGCCTTCGCCGCCTCCGTGGAAGAGTTGGACGAAGCGGACGCCGCGCTCGACCAATCGGCGCGCAGCCAGACACAGCTCGCCGAATCTCTGGGATTCGGGCTTATCCATCCCATAGAGGGCGCGGGTGGCGGCCGATTCCTTCTCCAATTGCAGCGTCTCGGGAATCGAGGTCTGCATCTGGAAGGCCAGCTCGTACGATTTGATGCGGGCGCGGAGCTGCTGATCGTCGGGGTAATCGATGCCGGAAATATGATTGAGCTTGCCCAGGAGCGAAAGGTTTTCGAGCTGTTCCTGCTGCGTCAGTCCGCCGGCGGATTTGATGAAAGGGAGCGGATTTTTGGGATCGACATTCAATCTCACGCCGCCGTATTCCGGGCCAAGATAGCCCGCGCCATGCGTCCATGCGCCGCCGCAGCAATCGCCCGTCGGAGCGCCCAGGACAACATATTCGGGCAGATTCTCGTTGATCGATCCCAGGCCGTAGGTGACCCAGGAACCGATGGTCGGAAATGGGCCTTCGCGCGGATGGCGGCCGGTTTGGAAAGTGAGCTGCGCGCCATGATCGTTGTGAACCGTCCAGAGGGAGCGGACGACGGCGATGTCGTCAGCGCATTGGCCGATGCTGGAGAACCAATCGCCGACGAGCAGGCCGGATTGGCCATAGGCCTGATACCCCGTCTGAAGCGGCATGATGGTTTTGCGGTCGCCATGGGCGGGATTGGCGCCGACGATGTTGGCGTTGACGCGCTTGGGGTCGAGGACGTCTTTGTAGGGTGTGTCGGCGATGGATTTGCCGGCGTATTTGTTCAGCTCGGGCTTGACGTCGAATGATTCGAGATGAGAGACGCCGCCGCACAGGAAAATCCAGATGACGGATTTAGCGCGGGGGCGGAAATGCGGCTTGCCATCGGGCGGCACGTAATTGGGCAGCGGATTTCCGCGGGCCACGCCGTCTTTAAAGAGCATGGCGCTCAGCGCCAGGCCGGTGAAGCCCATGCCGGTGTCGAGGAGGAACGAGCGTCGCGAGATGCCGGGGCAGCGGTGAAGTTTTTGATTTTCGTCGGCAGACATGGGCATCCCTGATTAGCGTATGGTGACAAAGTCGTTGTGGTTGAACAAGACTAAAACGAGGTTTTGGCGGGGACGGTCAGAGGGCTGCGTCGTTGGAGCCGTCGCGGGGAATCTGGCCAGTGCGTGGAGGCAGAGACTGAGCTCTTCGGGGGATGGCGCGCGGGAAAGGATTTGCAGGAACGCCAGATTTACGAATTTCCGATCATCCGGGCCGGATTTTTTTGAAAGCTCGCTCGTCAGCGCGCGGGAATCGTTAATGATCAACTCACTGTTGGACATCGCCAGCGCCTGCTGGGGCATGACCGATGGCCGGCGCTCGTAGCATTCATTGACGTTCGGGCTGTCAAAGAGCTTGAGGAACTCGACTTCCTTCTCCGGGGCGATGCGGAGGTAGATGGAGCGGCGCTTTGATTTGAGACCCAGGTTGTTGTCGATTTCCGGGCCGCCCATGGTGGAGTCGAACTGGCCGGTGGCGTAGAGGATGTTGTCGCGAACCAGTTCGGCCTCCATACGGCGTGAAGGCGAACGCCAGAGATAAATGTTGTCGGGATCGATCTTCGAATCCACCTCATCGGGCGTCGAGGCCATGCGATAGGTGGCGCTGGTGACGATAAGCCGATGAATCGGTTTCATCTGCCACTTTTGCGCAATAAGTTCGGTCCCGAGATAGTCGAGAAGCTGAGGATGAGTTGGTGCCCGCCCATTTCGGCCAAAATCGGCCGGCGTGGGGACGATGCCCGCCCCAAAATGCCGCAGCCAGATGTGATTGGCGGCCACACGCGCCGTCAGTGGATTCGCCGGGTCGATAAGCCACTTCGCAAACGCCGTCCGCCGCCCACTGGTCTGATCGGGATAATCATTGGTCGAGCGCTGCTTATAACCGCCATGCAGCGGCTCGGTCATCTCCTCATATGCCTTCGCCACCGCCTTCTCGGCCTCTTTTAATTTCGCGCCCTCTTTCGTCGCCGCGTTCTGAAGCTGCATCAGGTTCCGCGTCGCCTCATAAAACGCCGCCAACCGCTGATGTTCCAGCGCATCGTGGGCCTGTTTGATCCAGCGCGCATCCTTCTTATAGCTCTCATCCTTCTCCGACTTTCCCGCGGCCACGGCGGCTTCGCGAAGCTTTTCGCACTCGATGATCGCCACCGTCGCCGCATGCCGGTTCTCCAGACTCCAGACATTCAGTTCCAGATCGAAAAGCTTCGCCGCCGTGCTCTTCGGATCGGCCTTGGCCGCCTCGTATGCCTTGCGGCCTTCGGCAAGCGCCCTCTCGCTGCCCGCGATCGTGTCATCCATGACCGACGGCCGAAAATCGGGATGAGCAGCGTATCGCGGCAGTTGTTTCCGCTCGATCTTCAACGATCCGCCCAGAAATCTCGGCACGCCCGGCTCGATTTTCAGGTCGTTGTCCGGATGCCGCTCA
>JBGPEF010000395.1:0-5571 GCA_041482675.1 Tepidisphaeraceae bacterium
CAGCACGTTGGGCATCTTCGCCCCATACTCCGTCCATACCGCGTTCGCATCCGGATTGATCGCCCGCCACACGCCCCCCAGCCCCCCCACCAGCACCACCGTCTCATTACTCGGCCCCTTGACCACCTGGATCGTGCTGGCCTGGCTCAGATTCAGCCCGCCGACATTCGGCGTGCCGGTAATATCCACCCACGCCGTTGCTCCCGCGTCGGCCGTTTTGAAAACGTGTCCCGTTGCATCCACCGCATATGCGATGTGCCAGTCCGTCGGATCCAGGGCAATGTCATTGATGAAAGACGCCCCCGCCGAATTGATCACCGTCAGCGCCCCACCCGCCGTCGTCCGCAAACTCATCGTATTGGGCACGCTCGCGGCCGCATACAACACATCCGGATTTCCTACATTGTTGAAAAATCCACCATACGCCACCGCGCTCACCCCACCCACCGCCGTTCCATTGTTCAGCGGAACCAGCGTGTCCCCCTGATTGAACGACTCGTACAAAAAACTCGTCCCGATGATCATCCGCTTCCGCGCGGCCGGAACATTGTTCAGGAAATACGGCTGGTTGAAGTTCACGGAGTTATCAACGCCCCCCTTGGGCCCGCTGAAGGCCTGCAAGCGCCCGGCCGCAATCGGCCCGGGATTCGCCTGCACCATCAACCCCACCGGGGTCCCTTCATCAAACTCATCGATCTTCCCGTTGCCGTTATCATCCACCCCGTTCATGACGCGACGCACGAAATATTGCAGCCACTGCGCAGAACTGTAGTAAATCGGCACCGACCCCGTCGCATCCACCGCGCGAAAACCGCCATCCCCCACCAGAATTTCCCGCCAGTTGAAGTTGTTCCCCGATATCTGATCCGCCGTCCCCGTGTCCTGATTGCCCGACGTAATCACGTCGTTGATCGAGTCATGCGCAATCGAGTTCAACTCCGTGATCCTCAGATTCCCATCCGCCGACTTCCAGAACCGGTTGTCGCTGTTGGGATTCATCAGGCGGTAGATGCCCCCGTCGTCCGCCTCAAGGATGTTCCCATTGGCGTCAAAGACCATGTCCCGCGAGTCGGCGTGCGGCGCAGTCGGCGGCGATCCACCCGAGCCATCCGGATCGGCCCCGCTCAGCACCACCGGCTTCGAAGTCCCCGCCGCGGCGTCGACCCGATAGATGTTCGCCACATAGGGATTGGTGGGCCGCGTGTCTCCCGAAATGTAAAAGATGTCTGGAAGTGTCTTGTCGGCCAGGGTCGCAAAGTGAATATCCCCCTGCGGCCCCGAGGTCGACTCGTTGACCTGGTGCACCCCATTCACCTTGGTCCAGTTAGTCCCGCCGTCGTCCGACCGGTACACCTCGAACAATTCCATTCGTCCAACGAACGCCGGATTGGTGCTCAGGGCAATGAACGCCGCGTATACGGGTTTCTGGAGCGTGTCCGGATCGGTCGCCGCGCTCACCGACATTTCAACCCGCAGCCCTTTGGCGATCGTCGCAGCCGGAATTCCACTGTTCACCTGAGACCACGTATCGCCCCCGGTGAGCGTGCGATAAATCCCCTGCCCGGGCACGGCGGCATAGAAAGCACTGTGATCCGCTGGATCGGCCACCAAATGGGTCGCCCTCCCCGCCGGCAGGCTCGTCGTCGGATCACCCGACAGCGTCTGCCAGGTCTCCCCCGCATCCCTGCTGCGCATGATCCCGTTCGTCCCCGCCAGCATCACCACCGTCTTGTTCCCCGGCCCCGTCAAAAACGTCGGCACGATATCGACGACGTTGACGCCCTTCAGATCATCCACACCCAGCAGCGCCCACGATGAACCCTGATTCGTCGACCTGAGGATGCCCCCGTTTGTGCCGCCCGTAAAAGCGTTGCTGCTGAAATTCCCCAGCGACGCATAAAGCGTGCTGTAGTTGTTGGCCGTATCCCGTGGATCAAAAGCGATCGACGAAACCGCCAGCGACGGATACTGGTCCGACCTCGGATCCCAATTCGGGTTGCTCGAAGTCGCCGTGGTGGTGCGCCAGATTCCCCCGTTGACCGTGGCCACATAGACCAGATCAGGATTTGTCGGATGAGCTGCGATCGCGTTGATGGCCCCCGCGACGGGGTTGTTCTGAAGAGGCATTCCCTCCACTTGCCCATCCGAAATCGGCCCGGGCCCCTGCTCGATCCAGTCGGGAATGCCAACCGGCGTCACCGTCAGCAGACAACGCGTTTCCAGCGCCTCCACCGCAGTTCCAGCCGCCTGTACGATTGCTTTTCGGGACCAAGACCGACCGCTCCCCAAACACCTTCCCATGTGCCTCCAAGCGCGACCCCACGCCGCTTCAGTGCGGAAATGCCCTACTGGTGAGCCGACAACTATCTGTTGAACTTAATAATCGAGCCCGCCCGCTGTCAAGGCAAACTTGCGAAAAGCGAAAATCACTAGCTCACCGCGACAACTCGACCAGCAGCGTCCCCGTCCATCGCCCAAAAGAGGTCATATCCACCTTCGGATAGCTGATGTCCCGGCAGAACCGCAGCATCTCCCATCGACGCGTGTCATTGAGCATCACGATCGGTGGCTTCTTAAACGGCACGCCTGCCAACTGCTCCAATATCCCAGACTCGAATTTCCCATCCGCCGGCCCGCTGATCAGCACAAATTCCGCCTCCGAAATCGTCCCCGCCACCTCGGCAAACTCGCGGTACATTCCCCCTTCCGCCAAATACCTCTTCATCACCCGCGCCGACTTCCCCGATCCTCTCCCAATCTCCGCCACCACCTTCGGCCTCATCGCCAGCATCAATCCCCCCAGCAATTGCAACTCCTCCCCCGGCCAAACCGAGTCCTCCACCTCCACATCCTGCATCGCCTTCTCCACCGCCTCCAGCGCCACATCAACCAGTCGCCGCGTCGGCCTCCCCGGCTCATCAAACACCGAGATGATCGCGGAGTATTCCGACCTCTCCACCGCCACCGGACACGGCGGCGTCTGAATCGGCCGGGGCACAAATTTCCGAACTACCTGCTTGAGCGTTTGCATGATCAACCTTGCTCCCACTGCACCAGCCCCGTCCCGCTGCTATGGCCAAACGAAGTCAAATCCAATTTCGGATACCGCAGCTCTCTCCAGAATTTCAGCATCGACCATAGCTTCGTATCGTCAAACATCAGAATCGGCGGCCGCCGAAACCGCACCGTTTTCAATTGCTCCAAAAGCCGCCATTCAAAATCGTTGTCCTTCGGCCCATCGATGAACAAAAACTCCGCCCCCTCCATCAACTGGCGATTGGCCTCGAACACCTTCTCATCCGCCAAATCCCCCAACCTCTGCTCCAACCTCCCATCCGCAAAATCCTCCCGCGCCAACAGCGTGTCGGTAATCTGTTCCCACGGCACAATGTCAAACGTGACCACCTTCCCCTCCTTCGGCATGTACTTCTTCATCGCCAGCGCTGACAACCCCTCCGCCGTCCCAACTTCAATCACCACCCCCGGCCGCAAAACCTTCACCAACCCCGCCAGCAATTTATAATGTTCCCCCGGCCAAACCGTCAGCCACCTTTTGCAATTCGGCCGCCCTGCCAAATCCGCAAAATCCACCTCCCGCGCCTCCCGGCACGCCGCCAGCCCCATCTCCATCAACGCGCGATTCTCCCGCGGCGTCCGCTCCGGCTCCATCGCCATCGTCGGCAGGCACCAATACGCCTCCACCCCCTCCGGCCTCTTGTGCTGCACAATCGGCCCGTTTATCCGCTCTTTGATTCTCTCAAGCATTCGCATGGGTTTGTCCGCTCGGCTCTAACCTAGCGACAACCCGCGCAGGCGTGTAACGTCCAAAATCAATGATTCAATGATTCACTGACTCAATGATTCAATTCCTCCCATCCTCCTTCAACAATTCCCACCCTTCCCCAAAAAATCCCCCCGCCACAATCCCCCCCGGCGTCCGCGAATTCACCGGCACCGTCACATCAATCAACGCATAATCCGGCAGCTTCGGCACCTGTCGCGCATTATTTAAGTAGTCATACTCCCGAAACGTGAACCCGCTATTGAGCACCACATACCTCTTCGCATTCAGCGGATTCGGATAAATCATCGCCACCGCATGCCCTTCCGCGGGAAATGTCTTCTCCCCCAGCGCAATCTCCTTCCCCGACCATCGAATCGGCAGCTTTTCCGCAATCCGTGCGATGATTTTGTTGCTGGCCGGATCACCGAACAAAACCAGATTGCTCGAAGCGATATCCGCCTCGCTCACATCCACATCATTCTTCACCATCGCCTCGCCGCGAAACTGCTTGTGCCAGTGCAGAATCGCGTGCTCGCACTCCCCGCTCGCCCACTTCCCAACCTTCTCATTCGCGCTGGTCCCCGTCGGCTTCACGATGATGAACCGATCCAAAAACGCATCATCAATCGGCCCCTGCAACCCCGGCCGCTTGTGCAATTTCCCATCGTCCAAGCCTGCAACCATCTTCCAATCCCGGTTCCTCCGCGTCAGCGTAATCTGCCATGCCCCATCCGCCCCCACCGGCGGCCCCTCGATCCTGGTCCCATCCACAACGACCACGGGCCGGCTTCCCTTCTCAAACGGCGCTTCCCCCGCCGCAAACTCAAACTTCACCGCCGCCACATTCACCGTCTTCGCCTCAATCCCTTCTCTGTTAACCAATTTCGCATCCACCCGCGTCCTTTCCCAATGCCTGTCCAATTCCTGCACGTTCACCCAGAACATATGGTTATACCGCAGCGTCCAGGTCGTAAACCGAATCTCCCGCGGCGCCGTATTCCGCCCCCGCGCTGCATATTCATCCAGCGTCTTATCCAACCCCGCCTTCGTCTCCTTCTCATAAGCATGCGCTGTCTTGGGCCCGATTCGATGATCCAGCTTCAACCCCTCCTCCGCCATTGCCTTTTCCATCACATCCGCGGCCTGCTTCTGCCGATCGATCTCCCCCGAATATGCCACCAGCGGCAGATTGAAAATATTGGCCGCGTAATCCGTGCAGTCATACACATGCCAAAGCTTCTGCTCATACCACGCCGGCTGCACCGGCTCGTTTTGAAACACCTTCAGAAAATCTTTCGTCTCCGAAAACCCCGCGCCCGGCGAAGCGGCCGCGAATAGATCCGTGTAATGCACCGCAAACTGCCACGCCGCCGCCCCGCCCATCGAAAACCCCGTCTCCACAATCCGATTCTCATCAATCGGATACTGCCTCTTCATCGCATCCAGCACTTCCAGCAGATCAATCTCCCCCGCAAGCTTGTTCGCGTTGCAATACCGCCCATAAAGATTCACCACAAACTTCTCATTGGCCGCCGGCTTCCCGCCCGCGATGAATTTCGACTCCATCAAATCCTCACCCCGCCCATGACAGAAAAAGTCCAGCCTGTACTTGCGATTCGATCCCGCCGCATAACTCTTCGGCACCCCCACCACATAGGGCTGCACCGACCCATCGATCTTCGAGACATATCCCCTCGCCCCACCCTCCATCACCCACGGCACTTTCCCCTCGCGCAGCATCCTCGCGCGGTCCAACCCATCGACGATCTGCTTGCGGATCGCCTTCA
>JBGPEF010000396.1:0-5557 GCA_041482675.1 Tepidisphaeraceae bacterium
CGATGTATTTTCTGGATCCGCGCGATGGGGCGCGGCGGCGGCGGGCGTTCCGCGACAAATTTTTATCCGCGTTTGGGCGGATGGCGAGCCAGCTCGAAAAGCAGGGCCGAAATATCTGGAATCGCGCCAGTGGGATGGTTTATGAAGCGCGTTCCGGTTTGTCGCGCGAGCAGGTGGATGTGCACAGCCAGCCGGGATCGACGGAGGGGGGCAACTCGTTTACACGCGGCGGCGCTCGGCAGGGCTCTTCGCGGCCGATGACATCGGCTCCGCTTTGTCCGCCTGGAACGACGGCGGAGGGCACGCAGATTTAAGGTAATTCGAGCGGATTGATTTGTTTTTAGGGCCGTGTCGGCGCCCATCGCCGATGCGGCCTGTTTTTTTTGAGATGAATCGTCCGGCAGAGCCGCACCTACGGGAGAGGGGAAGCACCGGATGTACATCCGGTGTTCCGGAGAAGGGTTGTGAGGTGGGGGAGGGGGCCTACCTGCGGTTGTCGGCTTCGCCTTCGACTTCGGGCAGGTCTTGGGAGATTTCCTCGACCTCTTCGAGATCGACATTGTCTTCGCCTTCGGCGGCGTCGAGGTGGGCGATGGCGGCGTCTTCCAATTCTCCCAGTGGCGCTTCTTGGCCGTCGGCCTGGGGGAGTTCGTCGGTGATTTCTTCGAGTTGTTCCACTTCGACGTCGGCGGGGGGAACGCTGGTGTCATCGGCGGTGGCGGGCGGGCCGGCCACGACGGGCTGGATCTCCTCGTCGGTGGGGACGCCGTTGATCTGGACCACGAACATCACCGGGCCGACCTGCACGGTGTCGCCGGGGTTGATGACGGCCTCCTGGATGCGAACGGCGTTGTGGAATGTGCCGTTGGAGCTGCCCAGGTCCTCGACGCGAAGGACATCATTGTCGGCGATGAAACGGCAGTGTTTTCGGGAGACATCGCCCAGGGGAATGCGCAGGTCGCAGTCCTCACGCCGGCCGATGACGGTGATCGTGCGCGGCAGCGAAAAGCTGCGCCGCTCGCCATCGGCCCGAAACATGACCAAAACCACCTGCATGTCGCCCTGCCTCTTTGCCGGCGTCCCGGCGCTCCCCAAGTATATGTGCGGGCCTATGCTGCGCCCAACGGTACAGTGCTAGAATACCTCACCGTCGTGGATGCGGCAATTTTTGCGGAAATGTCTTCTTGATACCACATGAATCTGGAAATTCTGGCTCGAAAACCTGCCCCAATTCCGCAACCGGCACAACCGGCCGCGTTGACGCTGGACCCGGCTTCGCTTCCGGGCGGCTCGTTTGACGGCCTCTATGTTCACATCCCGTTTTGTTTCCATAAATGCCATTACTGCGACTTTTACAGCATTACCCGGCAGTCGGCGGAGCGGATGGAGCGATTCGTTGAGCTGATGTTAATGGAAGCCCGCGGGTGGACGGATCGGCCGCCGCACATCAGGCCCAAAACGGTTTTTTTTGGCGGTGGCACGCCATCGCTCCTGCCCCAGATCGAGATGCAGCGGCTGATCCGGGGCCTGCGGGAGATATTTGATTGCTCATCGGTTGGTGAATGGACCATCGAGTGCAATCCGGCGACGGTCAGTGCTGAATATCTCGAAATGCTGCGGGGAAATGGGGTGGATCGGCTGAGTTTTGGCGCACAGAGCTTCGATCGCACGGAGTTGGCGACGCTGGAGCGTCATCACGATCCGGAGGATGTGGCACGCAGCATCGGCCTGGCCCGTGCGGCTGGATTTGAGCGGCTGAACGTCGATTTGATCTACGCGATTCCCGGGCAGGACCTGGCATCGTGGTCGCGATCTCTGGAAGCAGCGATCGCGCTGGGCACCGATCATCTCTCGTGTTATGGCCTGACCTATGAGCACAACACGCCGATGGCGGTGAAAAAAAGATTGGGGGCGATTCGCGCGGTTGAAGATGAAATAGAGCTGGAAATGCTTCATCACACGCGGAAGCGATTGGGCGAGATTGGATTCGGGGCCTACGAAATCAGCAACTACGCGAGGATGCGTCAGGAGTGCCGGCACAACCTGCTCTATTGGAATGGCGGAAATTACCTGGGCCTGGGGCCGGCGGCCGCTTCGCACATGGCGGGGCATCGCTGGCGGAATCGGCCGCATTTGGGCGAATGGGAATCCTCGATTGCTGAAAATCGATTGCCCGGCATCGATGTGGAGCATCTCACGGCGGCGCAGCGTGGTTCGGAGTTGATCATGCTCCAGCTCCGGCTGGCGGCCGGAGTGGATATTGGGGCTGTGGAGAAGTTATCGGGCGTGAGCCCTCTTGCGGAGCACGCAGAGGCGATCCGGCGGCTGGCAAATCTAAAGCTCATCAATCTGAGCGACAATCATATCCATCTCACTGAGGCGGGGATCAATATCGCCGACACCATCTCGGCGGAGTTTCTGTAAACACGGCCCCGGACGGCCCTGAAACTACCGGCAATGAGGCCTGTGCAGGGTGACGGAAAAGTCGGCCTAAACATCCACCACTTTGCAGTCGATACTCATCGCAGCGGCCGGCCCGCGTGAATGTTCTGTGCAGAGTCTCCGGTTTACCCGGTTTGACCTGCCCGAATATGTATCGTAGGTCCGGCGGTGGGATCGCATCCCGCAGCGGAAGCGTGGGACGGCGACGGAGGAGCAGAAAATATGTTTGGATTCGTTAAAAACCTAGTGGGCAGCAAGTCATGCCCGATCGGTGTCGACTTTGGAAGCGACAGCCTCAGGCTGGCGCAGGTTGCTCCGGCCGGGGGTGGTGAGTGGAAGCTCGTGGCGGCCGCCTCGGCGGATGTCCCTTCTCACGTGCGGCACGATAACAACGCCCGCATGCAGTTTTTCATTCAGACCACAAAGGACCTGCTGAGCCAGGGCGGATTTACGGGCCGGGGCGTTGCCCTGGCTTTGCCCGCGGCCTCGATGTTCATTCAGCACCTTCGCCTTCCCAAGATGGAAGACGAGGCGATGAAGAAGGCGGTTCCGTGGGAAGTGCGGGGAAAAATTCCCCTCGATCCCGCGCACGCGCTGCTTCGTTGGCACGTGGCCGGCGAGGTGTATCAGGATCAGGAAGCCAAGTGCGAGATCGTGCTGATGGCCGCCAGCCGGGAGCTGGTGAATCAGTTACTGGCGATGGCCGCCAAGGCACGGCTGGACGTGGTGGGGATGAACGTCGAGCCGAAAGCGATCGTTGACTGTTTTTCTCATCTATACCGCCGCAAGAACGACAACGGCATCACTAATTTCTTTGTGGACATCGGATGCGCTGGCACGCGAGCGTTCATCGCCCGCGGCTCGCACATCCTGTTCGCCCGGGCCATCCACATCGCCGGTGATCATTTCACCCGCTCCGTGGCGTCGGCTTTCGGGCTCGGTCTGGACGAAGCGAAGCTGCTTCGCCTGAAGCTGTGCAACGCCGGCGTGGCCGCCCCCGAGCGGCGTGCGGCCGATGCGGAGGCTGAGACTGAGGCGGAGCCGGCGGCCAGGGAAGCGCCGATGGAAGGGATGGCGATGCTGGGAGCAGCGCTGTCCGCGGCCCGGCAGGCCAACGGCGAACCGCGCCGTCCCGGCGCCAACGCCACAGGGCGTACACCGCGCGGCGAAGCCAATGCCGCAGCGGTGCAGGCGAACGACACACAGCAACAGGTGCTGCGAATCGAGCAGGCCTGCCGCGATCCGCTGAATAAATTGATTCACGAATTAGAAGGTTGTCGCCGCTATTACGAGGCGACATTCACGAATAAGCCCGTTGACCGACTTGTGTTTATCGGTGGCGAGGCAAAGCATCGCAATCTCTGCCAGCACATAGCCCGCGAGATGGGCCTGGCAGCGCAGGTTGGGGACCCGATGGTCCGCCTGTCGAAAGTGGCTGACATCCCGCCGGACGCAGGCATCGATCCGACGCAGCCGCAGCCCAATTGGGCCGTCGCCCTGGGGCTGAGCATGGGTCCAGCGGATGAAGGCAAGTAAACCATGAGCCCCGGGCGCGGCTAAGAGCCCGGAGGCGAAGCAGGCCGTGGAGGTCAAATATGGGTTCGCCCAATCAACTGAGTTTTCTTCCCGATGACTACCTGGAACGCAAGGCGGCGCGCCGCACCAACGCGATCTGCGCGGTGCTGTTCCTGCTGGTGATCGGCGGTGTTGGCTCGTTATTCACGATCAGTGAAAACGCCACCAAGGCCATCGATAAACAGTACAACAAGATCGAGGAACAGTACGTCAGCGAGGCCAGGCGCATCGAGCAGGTGCGTCAGATGCACGAGAAGCAGCAGCGGATGGCCCGCCAGGCGGAGCTGACGGCGTCGCTGCTGGAAAGAGTGCGGCGCAGCGACATTCTCGCCGAGGTCACCAACTGCATGTCGCCCGGCATCTCGCTGCTGGAGTTCAACATGGACTCCAAGCCGCGGCAGAAGAAAGGCGCGGAGAACGCGCAGGCGATGACGGCCTACGAGCAGAAGAAGATGGCCCGCGAGGCCCAGCGCAACGGGACCGTCAAGGAAGAGAAGGAGAGCGAAGCCAAGGTCTACGACGTCTTCCTGAAGGTGACCGGCACCGCGTACAACGACGGGCAGGTCGCCCAGTACATCGCCCGGCTGAGCAAGTCCAAGCTCCTGAAGGATGTAAATCTTTCGGTCAGCGACGAATACGTCCAGGGCGACGACAAGCTGCGCAAGTTCCAGATTGAAATGATGCTCGATCCCGACGCCGACGTGACGACCGTCACCAAGACCGACGGAAGCGCCAACGTCAATGTCGAGGAAGTGAATAAGTAATCCGGGCGGGGCATTCGGCCCCGCCATAAATGGAGCGGCTATGAGATTCGGAATTAAAGAACTGATTTTCGTGTTGCTGATGGCCGGCCTGGTGGCCTCGAGCTACGTCTTTGTCTTCAAGCCCGCCGCTGAGAAGCGAACGACGCGCGAGACGGACATCCAGACCCGCCAGAAGGCGCTGGCCGACCTGAAGACGGCCACGACCGGCATCAGCGACCTGGAGAAGAAGATCGCGGACCTTCAGCAGGCCATCGTCTTCTTTGAGTCCAAGCTGCCGCAGGAGAAGGAGATCGACAAGATCCTCCAGGAGCTCTGGCAGATGGCCGAGGCCAACTCGCTTCAGACCAAGACGATCAAGACGCTCAAGAGCGAGCGCGCCGGCGGATACAGCGAGCAGCCGATCCAGATGAGCCTGGCGGGAGATTTTCACGGGTTTTACTCGTTCCTCCTCCAGCTCGAGAAGCTCTCGCGAATCACCCGCGTCAGCCAGTTGCGGCTCGAGAAGATCACCACCAAGGAAGGCGAGATGCAGGCGTCGATGACGATGAGCATCTTCTTTGAGTCCGATGGCAGCAACAAGGTGGCCGGAACGAATTGAGTTGGGTGGCATGGGCAGCTCTGAGTAAAAGAAACTCCGATGCCCGTGCTCGCGTCGTGCAGCGATTTAGGAGCAGTTATGAGCACCGATTACAACATGGACGACTCCCAGGAGAATGCCGGCGGTCAGGATCAGACCGACGGCGGCACTGGCGAGTCCAGTGGTGAGGAAAATAACG
>JBGPEF010000397.1:0-5555 GCA_041482675.1 Tepidisphaeraceae bacterium
GATTCATCCCATCCACATACCCCAGCGGATCTTCCTGCATCCACCGCTGCAACGTCGGCGAATAATCCCGATTCCGGAAGCTGTACAGCTTGGTGGTGCTGTCGTACCGGCCGCCCTGGTGGAAATGGACCCAGCCCCAGTCGCTGGTGTTGTTGGCATCGGCCGACCAGTCGCTCACGCCGGCGTCGGCGTCCGATGCGCCGTTGAGGATCTTCACCACGCCGTAGGGATCGTACTGATACCGCTCCTTCACGTTCCCGGAGGTGTCGGTGATGCTGGTCACGTTGTAATTGGCATCCTGCTGGGCATAACGCCGCTCTTCCAGGCTGCCGTTGCTGTCGGTATCCCGGTCCCGCGCCACCATCGCATCGACATACCCCAGGCCCCAGATGTTCTGGATGTTGGCCGTTGTGGCTGAATTGAGCCTCTCCTCCAGCACCTGCCAATCCTTCGAGTAGTAGAGGTGCGTCGTGGTGCTTCCGGCCACGCTGGTGATCCTTCTTCCCGCGGCATCGTAGCTGAAGGTCTCGCTCGTGCCGCCGTAGGTCATCAGGCGGTTCCAGGCGTCATACTTCGGAAGAGGTTCAGGGTGAAGATGACTTCTACGATTTAGCACGCGCTCTTCTCCACAAATATGCAATCCCAAACTCCCCCACCAAAACCAGCACAATCGCCGGCCCCTCCTTGATGAATCCCCACTGATGATTGATCAGCGGCCCCGCCACCGCGCCAATCAACCCCGCCCCCACGGCCGCCCCAACCACAACACTCATCCTCCTGCTCATCTGCAACCCAATCGCCCCCGGCAAAACCAGCAGCGCTGCCACCAGCAAACTCCCCATCAACCGCATCCCCAGCAATATCGTCGTCGTCACCAGTAAAATCATCACATAGTGAACCACCCCCACCCGCACGCCGCCCACTTCCGCCATCTCCGCATCAAAACAAAACGCCACAATCTCCTTCCTCATCAACCCCATCACCCACAGCACTCCCCCGCACATCAACAGCGCTGCCGTCACATCCACCCGTCGCAAGCTCGTCTGCCCCAGCACATAATCCCACCATCCCGGCGGCGCAACATTCCTCAATTGTGTGTAAGCCCCCATCCCCAAAAACCCCCACGCCAGCGACGCCACCAGCACAATCCCGATCGCCGTATCCGAATAAACATGCTCCCGCCGGGTCATCCAACCAATCACCAGCGCCATCCCCAGGCAGAAAACCGCCGCCACGCAGTAAATCCCCCCTTCGCTCCGCAACCCCACGACTCCCGGCAACAAAAGCGACAACACCCACGCCGTCCCCGCCCCTCCAAACCCCGCATGCGCAATCCCCTCCCCAATAAACGCCCACCTTCGCAAAATCACGAACACGCTCAGCGCCGCACACGCCAGCCCGATCGCCGACGCGGTGATGATGGACATTTGCAGCGCTGTCATAACCCCTTCCCCTCCGCCAATCCCGCGGCCTGCAAATCACACGCGAACATCCGAAACAACAGCTCCTGCGGCATCCGCTCCGGGACATCATGGTAGTGCAACGTCACGTTCAAACACGCAATCCGATCCGACATCGACGTCACCGCCCGCAGATCATGGCTCACCAGCACCACCGTCAGCCCCAGCTCCCGTTTCAAATCCGCGATGAACTCAATGAACCTCTGCTGCCCCGACCGATCGATCCCCGTCGTCGGCTCATCCAGCAACAACACCTTCGGCTTCGCTGCCAGCGCCCTGGCGATCAGCGCCCGCTGCCTCTGCCCCCCAGATATCGTTCCAATCGGCCGCTCCGCCAGCTCCGCCACTCCCACCTTTTCCAAAAGCCAATCCACAAACTTCAAATCCTCCGCCTCATACGGCCGCAGCATCCCCGTCTTCCCCGCCAACCCCAATCGCGCCACCTGCCTCACGCTGATCGGGAACGATTCATTCACCGGATGATTCTGCGGCAAATACCCCAGCACATCCCCGCGCGCCACCGCCTCCGCCGGGACCAATCCCGCAATCCGAATCACCCCCCGCGTCGGCCGATGCTTATTCAGCAGCAACTTCAGCAGCGTGCTCTTCCCGCCTCCATTGGGCCCAATGATCCCCAGCGTGCTCCCCTCCTCAATCGGCAGCGTGATCTGCTT
This sequence comes from Tepidisphaeraceae bacterium, assembly GCA_041482675.1. Lineage (GTDB taxonomy): Bacteria > Planctomycetota > Phycisphaerae > Tepidisphaerales > Tepidisphaeraceae > JBGPEF01. Next base: position 2,135 of record JBGPEF010000397.1, read on the forward strand.
GAGGACCAGCTGCTCCCCATAAGCAAAGTCCAAATGTTCGATTTCAACAATTGCCGCCACGGCCGGATTCTATACGCCAACCCCGCTTTTCACCCCAATTCGCGGCCATTTAGAAATTCCCGTGCCAATCCAATAATTCCTTTTACTTTTACACTTGCCCACCTCGCCCGACAGTCGTATATATTCCTTTAAAGGTGTTGAAGCAAATCCCGTGCCTCATTGAGGCAGTTTAATATAAGTAGCTTATGGCAATGCAGTTAACCCAATCGATGCGACCGGAGCTCAGACAGCTCCTCACGCCTCGAATGATCCAGTCGATGGAGATCCTCCAGCTCCCCCTCCAGAAGCTCGAGGAGCGAATCGAACAGGAACTCCAGAATAACCCCGTCCTCGAACTCACCGAATCCGACGCCGAGGATGGTGGGGCGGTCGAGGTCGCCAACCAGGACATCGAAGGCCGCGAAGAACGCTCTGAGTCCGAGCGGCCGCTTCTGGTCAACGAAGGCTCCGACCAGGTCGAGGATTTCAACCGCCTGGAAAAACTCAGCGAATACCTCGAGAACGAGGAATTCTTCACCAACAATTCCCGCGAATTCCGCACCCCCCAATCCTACGACGGCGAGCGCGACAAAAAGCTCGACGCCATGACCAACACCGCCGCCCGCGGCGAAGCCCTCACCGAAGTCCTCCTCCGTCAGTGGTCCTTCGTCGAATGTTCCGAGAGCGTCCGCGCCGCCGGCGAAGCCATCATCAACTACATCGACGCCGAAGGTTATCTCCGCACCGAGCTGGCCGACATCCAGCGCGAATCCAAAAGCCGTCCCAGCCTCGAAGACCTCGCCGCCGCCCTCGACCTCGTGCAAACTCTCGATCCTCCCGGCATCGGCGCACGCAATCTCGGCGAATCCCTCCTCCTCCAGCTCGACGCCGTCGAGCAGGACCCAGCTCGCTCTGAAGACCATGATTTCGATCTGGAGCGCAAGCTCGTCCAGGAACATCTCAAAGACCTGGAGATGAACCGCTATCCCCAAATCTCCCGCAAGCTCGGCCGCGAAATCCCCGAGATCCAGGCCGCCGTCAAAAACCTCTCCCGCCTCCATCCCCACCCCGGCAAGCTCATCGGCAGCGAAGATTCCCCCCAGGTCACCCCCGACGCCATCATCTATTTCGATGAAGAAACCGGCAAATATGAAACCCAGATGACCTACGACCGCACCCCCAGCCTCTTCATCAGCGCCATGTATCGCAAGATGCTCAAGGAACGCTCCTGCGACAAGAAAACCCGGGAATTCCTGGCCAACAACGTCCGCAACGCCCGCTGGCTCATCGAATCCATCGAGCAGCGCAACAGCACCATCCTCCGCGTCATCCGCGCTGTCGTCGAGCACCAGCGCGAATTCTTCGACAAAGGCCCCGAGCACCTCAAGCCCCTCCCCATGATCCAGGTGGCCGAGCAACTGGGCATTCACGTCGCCACCGTCTCCCGCGCGGTGAGTGAAAAATGGGTCCAGACCCCGCGCGGCATCATGCCCCTCCGCCGCTTCTTCAGTGGCGGCACCACCAGCGCCGACGGCGAGGACATGTCCTGGGACGCCGTCAAGGAAAAGCTCAAGGCCATCATTGAAAACGAAGACAAGCACAACCCCCTCAACGATGATGAAATCGTCCTCAAGCTCAAGGAGCAAGGCATCGCAATCGCCCGCCGAACCGTCGCCAAATACCGCAAAATCCTCAACATCGCCCCCGCCCGCCAACGCCGCGAATTCTGATCTTTTCCGTGGCACGGGCATCTTGCCCGTGTTTCAGGGTTGGTAACACGGGCATCTTGCCCGTGCTCCTCATTCCTCCCCAAAATATTTCTTCTCCCCCGACTTTATCTCCCCCGGCAATTTCTTCCCCTTCAATTGTTCCCCCCTCTCCGCAAACAGCGCCGATATTTCAACCACAGCATCCTCCGCCACCCTCACTCCCGCCCCCTCCAGCCACCTCGCCGCCCGCCTGATCTGATCCCGCCTGCACGTCTCCGGCGAATCCCCCCCCTCCGCATTCTTCACCGGCGAAAATTCCTCCCCTCGGTCAGTCTCATACACCAGCGGATTCCTCGCCAGCGGAATCGCATCAAACACAAACTGCTCCAGCTTGATCGCGTTCGGCTTCTCCGGCTTCACTTCCTTCCCCGAATCGTCGATATACCCCACCTTCTTCTCCGCCCGATGCCACGGCAATTTCAACTGCCCCCCCACATTCAATCTCTCCACAAACGAAACCGCCAGCACATGAATCGCGATCGACCCCGCATTGAATTTCAACGCCCCATCGGCCGCCGTCTGCTTCGCCAAATCCTCCGGCATGTCCGAATACTCAATCACCTGCGTCTTCCCATCCGCCACCACAAAATTCCCCACCTTCTCCAGCGCACTGGATTTTGGCAGCACCTTCGACGCCATCTCCGACCCGCTCAAATCGTGCAGCCCGATGAACAGCGGATCGATGCAGTGAACCATCGGATTATCCACCTGGAAATACGACAACTGCTCGATCCCCCTTTTCTTCATGTCCGCCAGCGCCCCCGACTTAAAAAGCGCCCGCAGCGATCCCCCATGCCCATCCGGCGACAGCGCCAGCGAATCCTTCTCGGCCAGCAGCATCTCCCCCGACATCGCGAACGCCGGCATCATCCCCTGCTCAAAAAAGAACACATCCCGCGGCTCACAACCGAAAAATTTGTTCTTCTTAAAAAACTCCCGCGTCGCCGCATCGTTGATGTCGCTGGTCATGATGTACCAGGGAATGCTCCTGCCCACGTCGCGCCCCCACGCCCGCAACTGCTCCGCGAATACCTGAAACAAAGGCTTATTCTTGATCGGCGTGATCGGAAACTCCCCCTTCGGCCCGTCATACCCCAGCCGCGTCCCCTGTCCCCCGGCCACCAAAAACGCCCCAACCTTCCCATTCTTCACCAGCTCAAAACCTCGCTTGGCCGCCCGCTCGTACAACTCCCGCATCTCCCCCGTCGGCTTCCTCGGATACACCTTCACCGGCCGAATATCCTTCGCCAGCGCAAGATGAGGCTTCTGTGTCACATACTCTTTCACCAGCCCCGAAATCGAATCCAGATCAATCGCCCCCAGCTGCCCCAGCAGCTTCTCTTTCCCTTTTTCCGGCAATCGATCCAAAAACCGCAGACTTTTCTCCTGATGATGTGCCGAAAGTCTCTTTCTCAGTTCCGCCAGATCCATGAAGCCTCCGATTGAGTCCCCATCAATCTATCGAAAACTCATCATTCGCCCAACCTCCCGAATGCCACCGGGTGATCTTGGTCGAGGAATGACATTGAGCCGGGGGGGCCGTAAGATGGGGAGCTTTGGTTGTGAAAGCAGTTGGAGTGTATGCAGATACGGAATTTCTCGATTATTGCCCA
>JBGPEF010000398.1:0-5547 GCA_041482675.1 Tepidisphaeraceae bacterium
AGGAATGTCGAATGTCGAATGACGAATGGGGAATTGGGTTCGTTTTGGTAGTGTGCGGAACGTCCAACCTCCAGCTTTGAACGGCCAACTTCCAATGATGGGGCGTTGCGCGGATGGAAGGGGGAGGTGAAGGGTGGGAATTGAAGCGTTGACAACGGGAACGAGTCGGTGGGTTCGATTGGTTGAAGAATTTGCGGGCAGTGGTGGGGGGAATGGCGGTTTTGAAGCGGGGGCGGGGGATTTGGGTTCGTTTGGTGGGTTTGGTTTTTTGGGGAGGGTGATGGTTGGCGGTTGATGGTTGGTGGGCGGGAGGGGAGGGGAGTTGCGCGGATGGGCCGGAGGGGGGTTGCGAGGGGAAAAAAAGTGTCGAGGGGGTGATTTTGGGAGGGGGAGGGTAAGTTTTGGCGCGGGCGGGAGTTGGAGAGGGGGTGGGGCAAGAAGATGAGAAAAAACCGGGGGAAAACCGGTACTTTCCGGTACCAAAGCGGTACTTTTCGGTTCCGGAACGGTTCTTTGGGAGGGAAAGCGGGGTGTTGGGGAATGAAAAGCGGGTCCCGGGTGAGAATCGAAGATCGAGGATGGAAGATGGAGGATCGAGGGCGCGCGGAAAGGGTGCTGGTACGGCTGAGTGGGTGAGACGCGAGCATTTTTGTTCCCCCTTTCTTTCGAAACAAGCGCCAGAGCGTCCGGCACAGCCGGACCTACGGATACGCAGGATGTATACGCTGGAGATTGGGGTTTGTTTGGGGCAAGAATCTGCTTTTTTTCCGGATTTTTTAACCGGGGAGGCGCGGAGGAGACAGAGGATGCTCGATGAGTCGGCGGCGCTTCTCGTCCCACATGGCTGGGGAGATTTCGCGGGCCGGGGTTTGGAGCGATTTGAGCAATTCTGCTTCGAGTTCTTCGGAGATGGGGAGATCGATATCGTAGCGGATCAGGGATTGGAGGTAGCTTTGGAGTGTTGAGAAGCCAAGTTCGATGGCGCGAGCGGTTGCCTTGCGGTGGTCTTCATCGCTGAGGTTGAATTGGATGGATGGCATCAATTCATTTTACTCTGTGATCATGGCGCGGCGAACAAGTCTCTGATCAACATCAGCGATTGCCGAGAGGGGGGAGTGGGGGCGGCGAGTGAGTTCGAAGAGTAGCGAGTGCTGTATCAATGCAATCGGAGCAGATGTGGATGCGGCCGGGGCCTTCGGTCATGGAATCGCCCTGGTGGGATTGCCCGCAGAAGCTACAGGTGTAGGACTGTTTCATGAAGGCGATGATTTTCTGGGCTTTGGCGAGACAGTAGACGCAGATACGAAGATCATTCGGTCCATGCAGGAACGGCAGGGCGGGATCGGGGGCGATGGCACAAAAGCTGCACGATTGTTGATCCATCTAACATCCCGCATAGGGAGGGAGGATGGTGCGGCGAGCCGCACCCTACGTTTGGAATTATTGAAAGAGGCGTGGGGCGAGGTCGTTGAGATAGTGGCGCCAGTTGATCCAGGTGTGGCCGCCGCCGCTGGTGTGGAATTCGTGGGTGATGTTGTGTTTGGTGAGGAGGGCGTCGAGGGACTTGGCGCCTGCCAGGGTGAAGTCTTTGTCGCCGACGTTGATGGAGAAGATTTTGATCGACTTGTTGAGCTGGTCGGCGCTGGAGAGGAATTTGTCGTTGCGGGATTCCCAGTCGGGGACGTTGTTGCCGATGCCCATGGACCAGACGGCGAAGTAGGTGAAGGCGTCGGGGTGTTGGGTGGCGACGCGGAGGGTTTGGCCGCCGCCCATGGAGAGGCCGGCGAGGGCGCGGTTTTGGGGGTCGGCGGTGACGCGGAAGTTTTTCTCGACGTGGGGGATGACTTCGTTCATCAGCTCGTTGGTGAAGCGGTCCTGGAGGGCGGCGCGGGCGGCGGATTGTTCGGGGGTGAGGGGCGTGGCGGGATTGGCGGCGGGGAGATTGGCGGGGCGGGGGAGGGAGCCGTTGGGCATGACGATGAGCATGGGTTTGGCTTTGCCGGAGGCGATGAGGTTGTCGAGGATAAAGCCAGCGCGGCCGATGGTGGGCCAGCCGGAATCTTCGTCGCCGCCGCCGTGGAGGAGGTAGAGGACGGGATAGCGCTGGCCGGGGCTGGCGTCGTAGTTGGGGGGTGTGTAGATGTGCATGCGGCGCTGGGAGTCGAGGGTTTTGGATTGATACCAGACCTGGCGGATGTCGCCGTGGGGGACGGGATTGTTGTCTTCGAATTTCGATTCGTCGCCGGGGATGAAGAAGGTGTTGTCGAGGCTGGAGATGCCTTGCTTGATGTTGGAGTTGCGGGGGTCGATGGTTCTGACGCCGTCAACGGTGAGGGTGTAGCTGTAGAGGTCGGGGGTGAGCGGGCCGAGGGTGAGGGAGAAGAGGCCGGTTTCATCCTTGACGAGTTTTTTGCCGCCGTCGGTGAAGTCGCCGCCGATGACGACGTCGGTGGCTTTGGGCGCGAGGATGCGGAAGGTGACGCGGTGGTCGGGGAGGATTTCGGGGGAGATGATGTTGCGGGGGGCGGGGCGGGTGGTTGGGGAGGGCGCGGGTTGGGGTTTGGGGTCGGGGGATTGGGCGCGGGTGGGGGAGAGGATGATTAAGAGCAGGGGGAGGAGTGACATGATGGTTGCGAGCGCGCGATTGGATGTGCGGTTGGTCATGGAATCTCCTGAAGAGTGGTTGGGCCAAAACAATATACTTCGCAGGAGGAGGCTCGTCGTGAGGGAATGAGATTTCGGAGGTGGATTTTGGTCAATCGGCGGGGCGGGCACAGTGATGGGGAAGGCACCCTCACCCTGACCCTCTCCCGGAGTACCGGGAGGGGGAAAAAGAGCCACGGGCGAGGCGCCCGTGCCACGTTTAGGATGTCGGGCAAGAGTGCCCGACCTACCGGGGCGGGGCGAGATGCTGGTCGAACCAGTCGGCGAGGAGTTCGTAGTCTTTGGCCATGTTGGCCCAGCCGTGGCCGGCGCCGGGGCGGATGTCGATTTTGCAGGGGATTTTGAGTTCTTCGAGTTTCTGGATGAAGCGGACGGATTGTTCGTGGGGGACGAGGGCGTCGTTGTCGCCGGTGATGATGAAGGTGGGGGCGGTGTCTTTGGAGATTTGCCAGAAGGGGGAAAGGTCGCGGAGGGTTTTGATTTGCTGGTCGCGGGGGAGGCTGGCGACGGGGATGGTGTGCCAGACGAATTTCACCGGCTCAAATTCGTTGAAGAGCCGGCCTTCCTTGCCGTAGTTGATCAGGTCCGCCGGGGGGAAAAAGCAGGCGACGGCTTGCACCTTGCTCGAGGCGCGATCGACCGGATCCTTGGCGCTGGGGTCGCCATCTTTGCCGGTGGTGCCCATGGTGATCGAGAGATAGCCGCCGGAGCTGCCGCCGGTGATGCCGAGGCGATCGGGATCGACGCCGTAGTCTTTGGCATTGGTGCGGATGAAGCGGATGGCGCGGTGAATGTCAGGGACGATTTCGGCGACGATGTATTTGGGCTGCGAGCCGTGGACGACCAGGAAGAGTGTGTGGCCGTGGTCGGTGAGGGGCTTGAAGGTGTTGCCGGTGAACATGCCGTCGGTCCAGGCGTGGTCGGAGCTGAAGCCGCCGCTGACCATGACGACGATGCCGATGCCGGTGGGCTTTTCGGGTTTGATGACGTCCATGGTCAAGGCGGTGCCGAATTTTCGGCCGTAGATGACGTCGCGGATGCGGGTGGTTTCGGCGAAGGCGGGGGTGGTGATGAGAAGAAGGGCCGCTATGAGGATGAAGCGAAAACGGGACATGAAGCCTCCAGGTGCGAATGCCACAAACAAACCCCGGATATGCATCCGGGGCTCCAAGACCTAACAAAGGGTGCCCGGATAGTGTATAATGCAAGCTGAAGGGTTCTTTGACAATCGGGGCCGACCGGTTTCGACCGGACAGGCAGGTTATTCGTGGCACGCCGAGGCGCACGTTGGCCGCGTTAAAAACGTGCAAAACCATAAATGCCAATAACAGCGATGTAATTGGTCGGATGGGCTTTGCGCCCGTTCGCATGGCTGCCTAATCAGACAATTCTCTGATTAGTCTGCCAACGGATGTGATTGACGGCCCGTAAGAAATCACGTTTCGTCAAAAATTCATCGGGATCGTCTTCAGGTGGAGCAGCAGCGCTTGAGGATTAAAAAACACTGAGGCTGGAGAAGCCGGATGCAGCCACTGGCAGACGGCTTCTCGAGATTAAAGCGGTGGATAAGCGTGTAGAGGCGGATGATTTACTGTTTCGGGACGGGGGTTCAACTCCCCCCGGCTCCACTTGCTCATAGAGGCCCCGCCCTCGCGGGGCCTTTTCGTTCTCAGGTGGCATCCCACGTGCATTCCGTGAAGAAGGAGGTTTGAACATGCGGGTCATTCGTATTCTGCCCTCAGCACTGTTCCCGATCATTGCGCTGATGATCGTCCGGCCGGCCGCCGGGCAAAGCGTGCCGCCCAGCGCTCCCCCGAGTCCTCACCTGTCACTGGAGAGTGACACGCTCTATGTCCCGCCCTCGAATGATCTGCAAAAACCGAGCGTCGGCCGGGCGTGGACGGCGGGCGGTGGTAGCAGGTTTGAAGAGACCGCCACCGACACTGCAAGTATTTTTGATCGCGGGGCCGCGCCGGGGACGAACAACCAGGCGTTTTATCTCGACAGCGAGTCGATTAACTCATCCCCCAACTCCACCGGGACGCGGGACTGGGCGTTGAGCTTTCCGGCCGGATCGGATGTCCGTTCAGATATGAAATTGGACTGGTATCGATTGGGCTACCGCTTCGAGCTTCAAAAAGCCAACCAGCGCGATGCGGATCTGCCGATTGGAGTGCATTCGCGAGTTGGCGTGGCGGTGCTTGATTTCCAACATAAGCTGGACCGCCCGGGCTTGGGCGATGCGGATCGATCTTACATCACGGCCGCTCCGCAAATGGGATTGGAGATGGAGTGGCGGGCAACCAATAAGCTATCTTTTGCCGGCGAAGTCACATCGACGGTGCCGTTATCGAGCATGCCCTGGATTCTGACCACCGACGTCAGGGCCAGCTATACCCTTCTGCAAAAACACGGCGCCGGGCTCAATGGATACATCGGCGGCGGCTACGAAGGATTCTCATTCGAAGAGCGTCAGGATGTCCGCAACGAAATCAACGGCGATTCCGGACCGATGCTGAAGATGGGTTTGGAGTTGAAGTTTTAGAACGATGCCCCGCGGGATGCGGGGCTTTTTTTTTGGCATACGCACCGATGAGTAGATCGGCGCGTGTCGGGCAGGAGTGCGCGACCTACCGGGGGAGGTGGGCACCGCCGGGCAGTGCCCACCCTACTACGTCGGCGACACGAGAGGTGCGGGGGGTTGTCGCAGACGGAACGACACGGGCATCCGAGTACGGCTGCCCATGCCACCCAGGCAAAAACGCACGGACGGCGTAATACACGCGCAAAGCAGGCGGCTGTTAAAGGTAAATAGAACTGTCACCCTGCGGTTGCAATAGAAGTGTCACCCCGAACCTGCGGGTAAAGCAGGTGAATGGGAAC
>JBGPEF010000399.1:0-5544 GCA_041482675.1 Tepidisphaeraceae bacterium
ACCTGATCCTCAGCAAAGCCGGCTTCCGCACCTTCCAGAGTGCCGTCGCAGCCTATCCCCTCGCCGCGCTGATCACGTCGCTCTTCCACTATCGCTACACCCGCACTCAAAAGTCATTCCTCACCACCACCACCCCCTGGCGCGATTTCTTCTTCGTCTCCCTCTTCGAATGGTGCGCCTGCGCACTCGGCGGGTTGTGGGCCGCGGGTCGACTCCATCCCGCTTCGAGGCTGGATGTTTTCATCATCAGCTTCAGCGCTGCCGCCGCCGCGCGCTATCTCCTCCGCAAAGAGCTCCTCCTGGATGTGCGTGGCATTCGCAAGGAAATCCGCCGCGATGAACTGGCGGCCCCCGCTATTTCTCCCCCGCCTTAGTCTCGCCCGGCACGACCGGAAACCCCCCCGCAACCTGCGGCGTCTGCCCCGCCTGCCGTGTCCGCCGCTTCTCCTGCAACAAATGCACCACCTGGTCCAGGATCACCGCAATCAGGATCACCGCCCCCATCACAATGAAATACCAGTTGTCATCCGGCCGCCAGATCCGCCGCACCCCTTCGCTGTCCGTATAGCGGATCTGAAAAACCGCAAAGCCATTCTCAATCAATTTCAAAATCGCCGAGCCGATGACAACTCCCAGGATCGTCCCCTCGCCTCCGCGCAGCGAGACGCCTCCCAGAACAACCGCGGCAATGGCAAACAGCTCATAAGCCACACCCACCCCATGGTTCATCTGCCCGATGTACGCCGCATAGCAGATGCCCGAAAGACTGGCCAGGCCGGCCGCGATCACATAGGTGATGGTCTCCACCCGTCGCACCGGAATTCACGAATACTCGGCAGCAGCGCGATTGCCTCCAATGGCATAAAGGTAGCGCCCAAAAACGGTGAAATGCAGAACGAAAGCGGCAATGGCCACGACAACCAGAAAGATGATCAGCACCCATGGCACCAGGGCTGTGTCGCCATATTTGAACGGCCCGCTTTCCGACAGCTTGCGAAACGCCGAGTCCCCCAGGCTCAACGATCCTCCTTTGGCGATGGCCTGCGACACCCCTCTGAACATGAGCATGGATCCAAGGGTGACGATGAACGGTTGCAGCCCCAGCCGCGTGATCAGGCTTCCTTGCGAGATGCCGATGGTCACCACAATCAAAACCGCCACCACAATGCCCATCCAGATCGGCTGTCCTATCTCAAGGAACTTGGCGATCATTATCCCGGTCAGCCCGACAAATGAGCCCAGCGAAAGATCGATCCCACCCGCGACGATCACAAAAGTAATTCCCACCGCCAGAATCCCCAGCATCGAAATCTGCCGCGTCAGGTTGAACAGATTGTAGTGGCTGAGGAAATCCGGATTTGAAAGCCACAGCCCAAACCCCAGCACGAACAGCGCCACCAGCATTCCCAGCTCTCGCCTCATGCGCCATCGCCCTTTCCGGTCATCATGAAGGCAATCCGCTCCTGCGTAAGCTGGGCCCGCGGCAGGATTCCCGTGATCTTCCGCTCGTGCATCACCACCACCCGATCGCTCATGCCCATCACTTCTTCCAGGTCCGAGCTGACCATCAAAATCGCGATCCCATTCGCCGCCAGCTCGGCGATGTGCCGATAAATCTCCGCCTTCGCCCCCACGTCGATCCCGCGCGTGGGCTCATCCAATATCAACACTTTCGGCCGCATCGCCAGCCATTTTCCCAGCACCACCTTCTGCTGATTTCCCCCCGACAGATTCACCACTTTCCTCCTGATCGTCGGCGTCTTTATGCTCATCCGCGCCACCTCCGCCACCGCCACCCGCTCCTCCGCCCGCCGATCCAGAATTCCTCCAGCGCGATAATTCCCGATGTCCGGAAGCGAAATATTTTCCACCACCGCCATCGACAAAACCAGCCCGTGCTTCTTGCGATCCTCGGGCGCGAGGTAAACTCCTTCGTGGATCGCGTCTTTCGGCCGCCGCGGCGCAAAGCGCTTCCCCTCCAGCAACATGCTCCCCCCCAGCGCCGGCTTCACGCCAAAGATCACCTCCATCAACTCCGTCCGCCCCGCTCCCACAAGCCCGGCAAATCCGAGGATTTCACCCCCATAAGCCGCGAAGCTGACCGGATACGACGAACCCGGCACCAGCAGCCCTTTCGCCTCAAAAACCACCCGCTCCGCCACCCGCGCCTGCTTCTGCGGAAACCACGCGCTCAGCGCCCTCCCCACCATCATCGACACAACCTTGTCGTGCGTCGCCTCCGTCCTGCTCAGGTCCCCCACGCGCTTCCCATCGCGCAGCACCGTGATCCGATCCGCCAGTTGCAGCACCTCTTCCATCCGGTGGGAAATATAAATGATCCCAATCCCCTCCTGCCGCAGCCAGCGGATGATCTCAAAAAGCTGTTTCGACTCCCCAAGCGTCAGCGAGCTCGTTGGCTCATCCATGATGATCAGCCGCGCCTTCAGCGCCAGCGCCTTGCTGATTTCCACCATCTGCATCTGCCCCGCCGTCAGTTCACTCACCAGCCTGGTCGGCGGCAATCTCAACCCCACCCGCGCCAGCAGCGCTGTTGCCTCCAAATTCATCTCCGCCCGGTCCAGCCGATTCAAAATCCCCCAACCCCGCCTCTCATTTCCCAGAAAAATATTGTCCGCAATCGACAACTGCGGCACCAGCATCAACTCCTGATGAATCAGCGCAATCCCCCGCTTCTTCGCGTCGGCAATGCCCTTCAATACCACCGGCTGCCCATCAATCAGCAACTCCCCCTCATCCGGCGGGTATGCTCCCCCCAATATCTTCATCAGCGTGCTTTTCCCCGCCCCATTTTCCCCCATCAGCGCCAACACCTCCCCCGCCCGTAATTCCAACGACACATCCTTCAGCGCCACCACCCCTGGAAATCGCTTGGTGATCCCCCGCATCGTCAGCAGGTGTGCTTCCGCATCGCTCATTCTTATTCTGACTTCTGAATTCTGAGTTCTGAATTCTATCTGACTTATTTCTTCATCTCCGCCAGCCGCGCCTTGAACTCCTTCACATTCCCCGCCGTGATCACCTCCACGCCGGTATCGACCACGCCACCCTTGGGAATCGCCGCCTCGCCCTTGGTGTTCAGCTCATGCAGATACTTCGCCGAAAGATAGCCGAACATGAACGGCTTCTGCACCACCGTCACCGACACCACGCCTTTTTCGATCCCGCTGAGCGTCTCATCGTCCTCGTCGAACACCGCCGCCAGAATCTTCCCCTTCTTCCCGCTGCTCTCGATGGCCGACGCGATCTGCGGGCCGTTGTACGACCACAGGCCGCAGAGCAGGTTGATGTCGGAAAACCCGTTGATGACGCCCTCGACATTGGTGCGCGCCTTCACCCGATCCGTCTCATCCTCTTTCTTCGCGACGATCTCGATATTGTGCCCCTTGATCGCCTCTTCAATCCCCCGAAGCCTTTGCGATGCATTGTCGGCCGAAAGTGTCCCCACGAAAACCGCCATCTTCCCACCCTTGGGCAGCAGCTTCACGATCTCCATCCCCAGCGCCTTCCCGGCCTCGAAATTGTTCGTTCCAATGTAAAGCTTGCGATTCGATTTTGGCGCATCCGAGTCATGCGTGATGACAATCGTCTTCCCCGCCGCCTTGTTGATCTCCGCCACCTGGTCCTGCGGCGCTATCGCGCTGACGGCGATGCCGTTGTACCCCTGGCTCACCAGATTCTCCAAAATCTGATTCTGCTCCTCCACCTTCCCATTCGGCGGCATCTTGATATCCACCTGCACGCCGGCCTCCTTCTCATACTTCCGCACGCCGGCCGCCGCGATCTTCCAAAATTCACTGGCATTGTTCGTCACAAACGCCAGCTTCAAGCTGCTCGCCCTCCCACCGCCGGCGCCCCCGCCATTCGCTCCCGACTTTGGCTTATCACATCCCACAAACAACAAACCACAAACAACAAACGAAACCGCCGCCTTCATGAAAGTCTTCATATTCATTCTCCGCGCAATAACCTTCTTCTCACTTCTTCACATAAAACTTATGCACCGTCACCTGCGAATACGTCTGTCCCGGCTCCAGAATCACCGTCGGAAAATTCGCATGATTCACCGAATCGGGAAAATGCTGCGTCTCCAGGCAGAATCCGCCGTGCTTCTTGTACTCAATCCCGCCCTTCCCCTTCACGCCGCTCAAAAAATTCCCCGTATAAAACTGCACCCCCGGCTCGCTCGTCCAGATCTCCATCGTCCTCCCCGTCTGCGGATCGGTGGCCCTGGCCGCCAGCGCCATCTCCCCCGCCTTCCCATTCAGCACATAATTATGGTCATACCCCCCATCCGGCACCGGCTTCTCATTAATCCTCGACCCAATCGTCATCGGCTTGGTGAAATCCATCGCCGTCCCCTTCACCGGCATCAACTCCCCCGTCGGTATCAACGTCGCATCCACCGGCGTAAACCGATCCGCATTGATCATCAAAACATGATCCAGAATATCCCCCGACGCCGGCGTCCCCAGATTGAAATAACTGTGATGCGTCAAATTCACCGGCGTTGCCTTGTCCGTCTTCGCCTTGTAATCCAACTTCAGCTCATCGTTGTTCGTCAGAATATACGTCACCGAAATATCCAGCTTCCCCGGATACCCCTCATCCTTGTCCGGACTCGTGTGGCTGAACTTCACCGCCGGCCCATCCTTCGTCTGCATCGCCTCCGCCCTCCACACCGCCTTGTCAATCCCCTTGATCCCCCCATGCAGATGATTCGGCCCATTGTTCGTCGCCAACGTATACACCACACCATTCAGCGTGAACTTCCCCTTGGCGATTCGATTCGCCACCCGCCCCGCCGTCGCCCCAAAGAACGGACTCTCCTTTATGTACTGCTCGAGGTTATCAAACCCCAGCACCACGTCCCCCATTTTTCCGTCCTTATCCGGCACGTGCAGCTCCGTCAGCGTCGCCCCATACGTCGCAATCTTCGCCACCACTCCATTCTTATTCGTCAGCGTATAAAGCTCCACCGCCGTCCCATCCGCCGTCTTCCCCCAGTTGCTCATCTGGATCTGTGCCATCTTCTTCTCATCCATCTTCCCCTTCTCATCGCTCTTGCTCGCCACCCTCCCCTTATCCGCATTCTCCTTCGGCTTGCATCCCCCCACCATCGCCAGCCCGATCCCCAACATCACTATGAACAACGTCGCCTTACCCAGAGGTGCCACGTTCAGCTCCTTAGTAAAACCCTTCGATGTGATTTCTTTCCGCCACAGTCCGCCCGAAATCCTACCACCCGCCCCCCCCCGCGCAAAGCACCCCCTCCTTTGGCGCGGTCAGCCTGGTAGGGTGGGCACCCCCCACCTCCGGTAGGTCGGGCACTCCTGCCCGACTCCTCAGTCGTAGGGGCGGCTTCAGCCGCCGCACCCTGTGCCATCGACACCCACTCCGTCACCGACATTCTCCTCCCCCGCATCGTCGGTACGATGCCCACTCCCCACCTCCGGTAGGTCGGGCACTCCTGCCCGACTCCCCAGCCGCATCGCGGCGTCAGCCGATAGCCCACGTCGCAAGACG
>JBGPEF010000400.1:0-5530 GCA_041482675.1 Tepidisphaeraceae bacterium
ACAACAGTTGGACCGGGGGCTTAACGGTGAACGGGGGCACGTTGGCGGCTGTGGGCGGGTATGAGCCCGCGAATCAGAGCAGCGCGATCAACAATAACGACATCGCTCTTGCCGGGGGGACATTCCGCGCTGATGGGATTCTCAGCGGCCAGAACATGTTGTTGGCGAGCTTTTTTAATAATGATGTGGGTGATCAGCATCGCTATCTGAATCCGATCGGCAGTGGCGAGGGGCTGCTGAAGCGGCCCGCGGATGGCCAGCAGGAGTTCATCACTGAGGTGCGGATCAGCGACCAGGGACAGACTGGCCCGGACATTCGCTCCCTGTCGCGCGGCGCGATCAGCAATCACGAGACCTTTTCCGTGATGTTGACCGGTCAACTTCACGTATCCCCGAGCAACGCGGGTCTATGGAACTGGGGCACGACCAGCGATGATGGCAGCGTTATCTGGATCGATCTGAACAACGACGGAGTTTTTGAGAATACCGGGAATCCAGGCACCACCGAGCTGATCGTAGACAACAACGAATATCAGGCGCCGACGTTTCGCGGCAACGATGATTCTTCGCGTCAGGGGCATCCGAACCTGACCCTTTCGCAGGGGACCTACAACATCGCGATCGCGTTTTATGAGGGGCTTGTTAGCGGTGAGTTGACGGCGCTGTTCCGCAGTCCGCAGTTCCCCTCTGACACTGTGGTCAATCCCGGCGATCCGGCGCAGGCGGACATGTGGTCGTTTAACAACACCGGCGACGTCAAATATGACGCGAGCTATATCAACTCCAAGGTGACCGTCGCGCCTGGGAGCAGCTCCGGCATCGAGGTCAATGCCCGCAGCGCCACGTTCGACACGCTGACCCTCGGCGCTGGCTCGACACTCAATGTGACGGGCGTGGGTGGCGCACATTTCAAGTCCACCACCGCCACGGGCACCGTAACCATCTACAACAGTCAGGATGTCAGCACCGGAGTCTTTGGCGGCAGCGTCACGAGGTTGAACAAGCGGGGCCCGGGTCGGTTGATCCTTGATGATCTAAGCGGGGTCTCGGGGCTGAGCAGTGCATCCACGGTGTCGGTGCAGGATGGCGCACTGGTGGCCAGGAGCCAGGGCGGCAGCAACACGATCGGAAACGCGGCCATCCGGCTCGAAGGGGGAACCTTCGTCGCTCAGGGGGGAGCTGGGGTGCTCAACGCTTTGCGCAGCAGCGCCCACACAAGTCAGGATGTGCGTGTGAACACCGATGCGCTGGCCGGCGTGCCTCTGGCGAGTTCCACGCAGAATTATGATCTGCTTCTGTGGGGAAACGACCCGGTGTTCAATGCGCATTTTGGCACAGTGCTTCCGGATGCATTCACGGCTTTCTGGACCGGCGAATTTGTAGCGCTTCACACCGGCAATCACTACTTCCGCAGCCGCGCGGGCGATGACAACGTAGCGCTGTGGATCGATCAGAATCAGAACGGGGTTTTTGATACCGATGGTGGCAGCAGAAACCCGATCGCGCCTGGAAAGTCTGAGCTGGTCAATCACTGGCAGTGCTGCGGCGACAGCCTCGAGTCGGTGGGCATCTTTCTGCGGGCCGGCGAGCGATACAAAGTGGCATTCGGAGTGCAGGATACGATGGGCGGCTCGGGTTTTGGCGTTGAGTTCCGAGAGCCGGGTGGAACTCTCCAGATCATTAATCCCGCCGAGCAGCCCGGGAGATGGGTTATCAATGCTGGCGATGCCGGGAACTCACCGTGGCTCACGGATGTTGCCGACTTCGGCGGCGGCGGTTCCGGGCTTATCAATCCCGGGCAAGTTGGCAGCACGGCGGGGTTCGGTGTCGCCGCCAGTCCGAGTCCCGTTCATGTCACGGCCGATTCAACAATCGACGTTCAGGCAGCCTCCGCGGAGTTCGGCGCGTTGACCATCGACGATGGCGCGACGTTGACGGTCAGCGGGGTGGGGCCTGCCACGTTCGGCAATTTTTCGGCCAACGGTGTGGTGGGGATGGTGACCACCATGCACGCCACGGTGGGCAGAATCACCACGCCTGGCAGCATCGCGGGCATCAATAAAAGCGGCGAGGCGGCCCTCATTCTCGACGACACTTCGGGCCCATCCGCGCTGAGCGGCACGTCTAACATGAATGTCAATGCGGGCACTCTGGTTGTCACTACCAACGGTAGCAATAACCCCCTGGGCGCTGCGATCGTGGCGTTGAGCGACAACACAAGTCTCACGCTCAGCAGCAAAGTCGCCGCATCCGTCAGCTTCAACAATGCCATCACTGCTACTGATAACGTGAACATCACGGCCGCGAATCGCGGCAGGGACGCAATCAACGGGGGCAGCGTGACATTGAACAACCTCACGGTCAATGGACCCAGCACCGTTGACCTGGCCGTGAACAATTCCTATGCGCTGAACCTGGCCAACGTGACCGTCGCGGGCAATGTTACATTCAACAATGACTCAAGCGACACGAACATCATCTTGCGGAATCTTACCGGCGGGGCCGGCAGCAACGTCATCCTCACCGGCACCAGCCGCACCCGCCTTACCGGAAACGTCGCGGTTTCCTCAGTGACCATCAGGAACGCAGCGCTCGACATCGTCGCCGGAACTGGCAACACCAGCACCATCAGCGCCGGCAACACGACGGTGTCCGGCCGGCTGCACGTGCAGAGTGGCACAGCCGACTTTGGCGGCAACACGATTACGGGTAATCGATTCGTTCCAGGCCTCAACGAGACCTGGGTGACCAACAACGCGTTTTACGAGGCCCCCGATATCAGCCCCGACGGCCTCACCAGGTTTTACATGGGACGGAACCCTGGGCTGCGGCAGGCGAATGGGACCAACGTCAACACCGACAACGGCTGGCGGCTGGGGTGGACGAGCAATGACACCTATATCTATACCGGTCAGATCTTCGTGCCGGACAACGGCGTTCCGGCCGACGGCATGGGCCGGATCTCAATTGCTGAGCAGTTTGATGATAACGTGCTGGTGAAGATCGATGGGGTGCAGCGGCTGCGCGATATGGTCTGGAACAACGCCACTGGCACGGGCGTCCTGAATCTCAGCGCGGGCTGGCATGACGTTGATATCCGCGTGGGCCAGGGTGGGGGTGGCGTTGGGCCGTCGGCGCAGCAGGGGTGGCCGGGGAGCTTTGGCGTGGTGCTCGATTCCCAGGGGCGCGGAGATGTCGATCCGAGCCATTACTTTGTCCCGGTTGATCCTGGCGATGGAAGCCTGTTTAGATCGCCGGCACCGGCCGCGGTGGACATTGACGCGGGCAGTGAATTGAGGGCCGGGCGGCTAACGTCGCTGAATGCGGTGAATCTCAATGGCAGCGGCGGCGTGGCCAGGCTCACGCTGAACAGCGCCAGCGCGATGAGCAGCGACGTGCTGGCGCTGAACGTCAATGGCAGCGGCTTTGGCGGTGAAGTGAATCTCGGCAGCAACAGCACGCTGGTCGCCAGCAATCTAAATATCGCCGTCGCCACGACGCTCACGAAGACGGGCGGGGGGACGCTGACGATCACCGGGCTCCAGACCCACCAGGCTGGCGCTGCGCTGGTTGTCAGGGGCGGGACGGTCAACCTCAATTCCAACCCCGGCACGCCCGGTTCGGCGGTTGGGTCGAATCTGGCGCTGAACGTCACCGGCTCGCTCGTGGTGCTGGGCTCGGATGTGGACCTCAAGGAGCTGGTGGTGGATTTTCCGGAGCCAGGATTGCAGACGATGGACTTGAACAGCGCGCCCGGATCCGGTGCGTTTCGCAGCGTGCGTGTCTATTCGGTGGATCTGACTACGGCCAAGAGGGATCTTTACGACGCGATCCAGAATGGAACGAGCCATTTCCCCGATGGCATTATTGACTCGGGCCTTAGCTTCCATCCGGGAAGTGCGCTCGGTCTGGCGAGGATCGGGGATCACATCTTCATTCGGCCGACGCGGATCGGGGATTTGAATCTCGATGGCAATGTCACCATTGCTGACTTCATCGATCTGGCGTCCAATTTTAACACCGTGGACGGGACGGCAACGTGGCAGGAAGGAGATCTGAATGCGGATGGGAACGTGACGATCAGTGACTTCATTGATCTGGCTTCAAATTTTAATTCATCGTATAGCGGCGAGGCGTGGGGGATCTCTGAATCGGAGGCCAGGATTCTTGCGGATTTTGCAGCGGAACATGGAGAGGCGGTCCCGGAGCCGGGGGTGCTGGGTTTGTGGCTTTTGGGGATGGGTTGGCTGGGGAGGCGGAGGCGGGCAGAATCGATGACTGGCATCCGGAACATCGACGGTGCAGAATAAGTCGTGATCACCCTCGCAGAATCGGGCTGCCACACTCCAGTGACATCGTTTATGAGCTACCGATCCGTGCTGGCATGAGCAAAATTAACCCGCCACTCGATGTCAACTGGGGTAGCTGTCAGAGAGATTCGGATCCGATACTGGCCGAGGGACTCCTGGTCCTTATCAGCCAAGAAGCCGCTAAACCAAACCAGGTGAATTCCGAAGCGGCGGGCAACTACCTAGTCAGCTTGAAGGATGAAATCGTCTACATCGGCGAGGCCAAGAATCTTGCATGCCGCATCCGTCAGCAGCTTATCGCGAAGACTTCGACATTCTACAAGACGTACATGAAGCGGGTCGCTGATCCAGCGAGCATCGATGCGTTTCGTGTTCGATACATGGCAACGGCGGTCGGTCGCAAAGAGATTGAAGAATTCGGCATGGTCAACGCTGGATGCTCGCTGAACAAGTTCCAGCGCGGCAAGAGAAATGCGGTCGCCACCGCCGTGGGTTCAACGCTCTGGAGCGAAGTCCAGCGTCAGTACGCCACAATCATTGACCAGGGTGAAGCCGCCGTGCTGGCTGCGCCTTTCAGCCCTTGGGTTAACGCCTTGGCCAACGCGCGCGCGGGCATTTATGTAGCTCATGCACCGAAGCGGTGCGACATTCTATACATTGGCGAGAGTTCAAACGTCAAGGCGCGGCATAAATGCCACAGTGGTCAGACGTATTTCTCTGCCTTGCGTCGGCATGTGGGGACTGAGGTGTTGGGCTTTTCGTTGAAGGAGCGCAACGGGAAGGCCAAGTATTTCACCGAGGATGAAGATGGCGCGGTTACGGCGTTCATCGACTCATGCTGCGTCGCGTGCGTGCCGGTCACCTTTGGCAGATTTGAACTTGAAGAGCATTTAATCAGAAAGTACCGCCCGCAGCTGAATCGCAAAGATAACGTGGAGGCCTGAGCGCGTGTCAAATGTCCCGCATGACCGTGCTTCTGGTTAAGAGCCAACGGTGCTTGTGCTTGGAGCTGGGGCGAGCATCCCCTACCCGAGTGCGGCCGTCGCGGACCTGATCGCTCACCCGCATGAGATCGCCCGAGCATCGCACCCTAGCAAGGAGGTGGGAGAATGCGTCGTTCGGGACTGAAGCGTCGCCGCCGCTGCGCGGCGTCAACGCTTCAGTCCCGTATTGCCCGAAGAGTCCCGCATCCCCATGAAGACTGGTTCTTGACGTGGTTA
>JBGPEF010000401.1:0-5496 GCA_041482675.1 Tepidisphaeraceae bacterium
CCCGCACCATCATCATCCAGCAACAGCAGCTTGCGGTGATCGCGGTTGAATGGACGCCAGCTATAGCGGCATTCCCACGGCTTGATCGGGTGAAATTGCGCCAGCCGCACTCCCGCGGCCCGCATCTGCTCGAACATTTTCGGATCCGAGTCGATGCACCCCAGCGAGTCATAAATCATGTAAACCGGCACACCCTCCCTCGCCTTTGCCGAGAGCAAATCCGCATAAGCCCGCCCGGTGTCATCGCTGTGGAATATATATACCTCAAGGCAAACCCGCTTCCTGGCCGCCTTGATCGCGTCAAACCCCGCATGAAGCGCCTCCCCATCCTTATAAAGATGCACCCGCGTGCCATCCTCGAGCGTGACCGGCTGCGGAATTTCCCACCCATCATCATTGCTGCCCGGCTCGATATTGATCCCGGCCGACGTCCCCGCCTCACCCAGGCGTGTGCCGGCCTCTGCTCCGGCCGTTTCGCGGCCAAATGCACCAACTTGTTTGGCGGCAACATCCATCAATTCCAATCATACGCCGGGCCAGTCGGGCCTGACAGCCTGTCAAATCTTGCCATGCACTGTTAATGATGGATGGGAATAAGATCATCCGGGCCTATAATCCAACAGTCCCTTGGTTTGAAAGGATTTTCATGGCATTGGATAGGGAATCGGTCCTGGCCGCTTTGCGAACCGTAAAAGACCCCGAGCTTTTCAAGGACATCGTCACGCTTGGCATGGTCAAGGATGTGAAGGTGGACGGCTCGCACGTTCACGTGCATGTCGAGCTCACCACTCCAGCCTGCCCGCTCAAAGAAACGATCAAACGCGATGTTGAACAGGCGGTAAAGCGCGCGGGCGCTGAAAACGTCAGCATCGAACTCTCAGCCAACACCCGTGGGCCCATGCAACCGCGCAAAGACCTGCTCCCCCAGGTCAAAAACGTCATCGCCATCGGCGCGGGCAAGGGTGGGGTCGGAAAATCAACCGTCGCGG
The DNA here is from genome assembly GCA_041482675.1 of Tepidisphaeraceae bacterium. Lineage (GTDB taxonomy): Bacteria > Planctomycetota > Phycisphaerae > Tepidisphaerales > Tepidisphaeraceae > JBGPEF01. Next base: position 990 of record JBGPEF010000401.1, read on the forward strand.
TGAATGTCGCCGTGGGATTGCAGCGCCACGGCGCCCAGGTCGGTCTTATGGATGGCGATATCTATGGCCCAAGCATGCCGACCATGCTGGGAATCAAAGGCCAGACGCCTCAGGTGAAGGGCTCAAAAATTATCCCCTTCCACGTCCACGGTATTCACGCGATAACAATCGGCGCTCTCGTCGAGGAAGAAAAACCCCTCATCTGGCGCGGCCCGATGGCCCACGGCGCATTCAAGCAACTATTCTGCGACAACACCCAGTGGCCCGAGCTCGATTACCTCATCGTCGATCTCCCCCCCGGAACCGGCGATGTTCCGCTCACCCTCTGCCAGCTTTTGCCCATCACCGGAGCCGTCGTCGTCGCCCAGCCGCAGCAGGTGGCACTGGATGACGCCGTGCGCGCCGTCCGCATGTTTCAGCAGCTTGGCGCCCCCATCCTCGGCATCGTCGAAAACATGTCCGGCGAGGATTTCGGCCGCGGCGGCGCTGAAAAAACCGCCCAACGCCTCAACCTCCCCTTCCTCGGCACCATCCCCCTCTTTCGCGACCTGCGCATCAACAGCGACGCCGGCACCCCTGGCAAGAATTTCGAAGGCGATCCCAATCTCAGGGACGCCCTCGAAAAAGTCGTCCAAAACATGGCCGGCCAGATCAGTCTGCGCAATATGCAGCCACGAACGCCCGAGCTGAACATCCTGTAGGGTGCCCTTCGCGCACCTTTTGTGAGCAATCTATGGGCGTCGTCGCCTCCATCCAGAATCTCAGCAAGATCTACCGAAAGCCCGGCACCGACGTCAAAGTCTCCGCGCTTCAGTCGATCAGCGTCGATTTTCAGGAAGGTGAATACACCGCCATCATGGGCGCCAGCGGCTCGGGCAAAAGCACCCTCATGAACATCATCGGCTGCCTCGATCGACCCACCAGCGGCCAATATTTTCTCGGCGGCACCGATGTCAGCGGCTTGGAAGATGACGTCCTCTCCGAAATCCGCAGCCGCCGCATCGGATTCATATTCCAGAATTTCAACCTGATCCAACAACTCACCGTTCTGGAAAACCTCGAAGTGCCCATGTTCTATCTCGGCGTCGCCCCCGCCGTCCGCAGGCGCCGCGCCATGGAACTGGCCGAGCGCGTCGGCCTCCAAGAGCGGCTGGATCATCGCCCCATGCAGCTATCCGGCGGCCAGCAGCAGCGCGTTTGCGTCGCCCGCGCATTGGCCAACGATCCGCTCATCCTCCTCGCCGACGAGCCCACTGGAGCCCTCGACAGCAAAACCGGCCAGGCCATCCTCGGATTGTTTGATGAATTGGTCGAAAGCGGCCGCACCATTCTGCTCGTCACTCATGATCCATCCGTAGCGCATCGCTGCCAGCGGATCATTCATCTCCACGACGGCCAGGTGCAGAACGACCAGCGCAACCCACCTCATGCCGTTCAGGTTGAGGGCGGGCAACTGTCGTCGTAACGCGCAAACGTTCTGGAATTCCCCCCGCAATTTCCTGCTTCACGTTTTCACGTTTCACGTTTCATAAGTCCGGCTCCGCCGGCCTCTATTTTTTCAACTGATAAAACCCACGGTTCTGACTGGTGAATCGCGGATCCTTGATAAGCATTTGATTCACAATCCCCCGGAAATTATCGCTCGTGCTGCGATACCCCGCCGAGCTGACCGACTCCGCGATCGCCGACACCCGCAGCGGCCGCGCCGCCTTTTGCAGCACGCCGTGGATGACCTCCACCAGGCTCTGCTCATTGCGCGCCCGCCGGCCGCTCCCGCGCACGCCGCCCGATCCACCGAGCCGCCGAATGCGATCGTCGATGTCCTCCAACCTTCGTTGGGCAGTTGCGCGTTTACGCGTCAGCCGCGACAGTTCGCGGCGGCGCTGATTGAGCATTCGCTCCAACTGATCGACCGTGAGATTGACTCCATTGGATGGACGTGGCATGGTGAACTAACCTTTATTAGAAGACGCCTCCCCCACACCGGCAGGGAATGATAAATCGAAGAGTTGGTTCGTCAAGCCCGCGTTAGGCAACATAAGTTGCGCAGTGGAGTTCGCATGAAACATAACTGGAGATGGCTTTTGATTTGCATATCTACCCTTTATACCCTTTGTAGTTGTGATCGGGATACGCCGCGGCCCGCCATATCAACCCCGCCAGCCACCGAAGAAGCCTCTGATGAGCCCGACTACAGGCCCAGGGCCCCCATGACGCTGGAGAGGACGATCAGGCTCGCGGATTATCCACTCACCCTGCGCGTTCCCGAACGATGGGACATCCGATATGGCGCTGTCAATATACTCCAGGGGCCGACTCCTCATGGACCCCGGCCCGACGGCGTGATTCATCTGATCATCTCCCGGCGCGGCCCAATCCCCAAATTGGTCATGGATGCGCTAAAGCCCCCGACCACCAGGCCGGCCACGAAAGATAGTTTCGCGCGCGATGAAATGCGGACACTGGGCAAGTTGAGAATATATGAAATGCGATCAGTGCAGCCGGCCACCGGACAACAGCCTGCCATGATGAAATGGACTATCAGCGCTTATGAACCGATCGACGCCGACAATGTGCGGCTGTACCAGATTAATTTTCTGCTTCTGACCCGCGAGCATTTTGAAAAGGATCGCGAGCTGCTCGAAAGTATTGTCAGCTCATTAGCGCTGGCGGAGGAGCCCGCCGAGTCGATCAAGTAGAATCAACCAATGCAAACCACCCGGCTCGCGCCATCGCCGACGGGGGCATTGCACCTCGGCAATGCGCGAACATTCCTGGCCAACTGGCTGCTGGCCCGCCAGCGCGGCTGGAAAATCATCCTGCGCATCGAGGACCTGGATGGCCCGCGCATCAAACCCGGCGCGGATCGCCAGGCCATCGAAGATTTGCAGTGGCTCGGCATCGACTGGGATGACGGGCCGGTTTATCAATCCACGCGCACGGAAAAATATGCGGCCGCCATGCAGCAGCTCATCAAATCCGCCGCCGCTTATCCCTGCATTTGCAGCCGAGGCGAAGTAAATCAGGCCGCCAGCGCCCCCCATCCCGAGGATGGCTCCAGCGTCTATCCCGGCACCTGCCGCGGCAAATTCAAATCTCTCGACGAAGCCCAGCGCATCACCGGCCGCCCCCCGGCGCTGCGGTTCGCCGTTCCAGATCGGATCGTCGAATTCAATGATCACTTTCGCGGCCCCCAGCGATTTGACGTGGCCCGCCAACTGGGCGATTTTGTCATCGCCAAAACCGACGGCACCCCGGCCTATCAATTGGCCGTCGTGATTGATGATGCCGAAATGGGAGTAACTGAGATTGTGCGCGGAGATGATCTGATCGACTCCACTCCGCGCCAACTGTTGCTCTACGAGGCCCTGGGCTTGAAGAATCACATTCCCAACTACTATCACCTCCCCCTGATCACCGGCCCCGACGGCCGCCGACTCGCCAAGCGCCATGGCGATACGCGACTGTCCTATTATCGTCAGTTGGGCGTCCCACCCGCACGAGTGTTGACCTTGCTGGCAAACTGGTGCGGAATCAACGATACCGTGCATGATGCATCACAGCTCCTGTCGCGATTTGATCTTTCCAAAATGCCACGCGACGCCACGGTCTTTACCGAAGCAGATGATCGATTTCTCCGCGGCAAATGAGGCCTGATGGGGCTCGTCAACAATTCATATCTCCATCGGGTCATCAGCGGCGAGGCAAGCGGATTAACTCCGTCCCTGCTGCGAGGACTCCTTTGCTCCGGCGAACTCTTCTACGCCTCCGCCACGCGCATTCGCAACACTTTCTACGACCGCGGCATCCTTGCATCACATCAACTCCCCGTCCCCGTCATCTCAGTCGGCAACATCACCGCCGGTGGAACCGGCAAAACCCCCATCGTCCGCTGGCTGGCCCGCGGCCTCAAAGAACGTTCCTTCAACCCCGCGATTCTTATGCGCGGCTATCATCGCAGCGCCGCCGGAATCAGCGACGAACAGGCGCTGCTCACCGAACAACTCAATGAGCACCAAATTATCGTCCACGCCCAACCCGACCGCGTCGCCGGCGGCCAGCGTATCCTTGCCGAGCATCCCCAAACCAACCTCTTCATCCTCGACGACGGTTTCCAACACCGACGCCTCGCACGAGAAATCGACCTGATCCTCATCGACGCCACCAACCCCTTCGGCCACAACCACGTCCATCCCCGCGGCCTCCTCCGCGAGCCTCTCGCAGGCCTCCGTCGCGCCACCGCCATCCTCCTCACCCGCTGCGAGCAACTCCCCGCATCCGACCTCGACTCCATCGAACACAGTCTGCGCAAATTCACCCCCGCCCCCATCTTCCACGCCCGCTTCGAGCATTCCGGCCTTCGCACCGCATCTCTCCCCACCTCCGCCCCTCCCGATCTCTCCCTGGACACATTAAAATCCCGTCACATCTTCGTCGTCGCCGCAATCGCCAACCCGACCCCCCTCGAATCATCCCTGCGCAAAGTCGCCGGCGAATACAAAGGCCA
>JBGPEF010000402.1:0-5445 GCA_041482675.1 Tepidisphaeraceae bacterium
AGCCCTTCGCGGGCACGGTTGCTCGCCGCATCTAATACCGGGTGAACCTAGCTGCTTGGGGGCGCTGCAATGGTTGTGGTTTGGGGGTGGGGGTTATGGGCTTTTGGGGGTGTGGGCTATGGGGTGGGCGGGGTTTAAGGATTTGGGGGTGAGGATGGAGGGGAGGATTTTGGAGCTGGATGATGGGGTGCTGGTGTTTAAGGGGGGAAGGGGGAGTGGGATTGGAGGGGGATTGCGGGGGAAGAGAAGTAGGGGAGGTGCGTTCCCGCTTCACGCCGCAATAAGCACGCGTGACCCCTTACTGCTTCGGACCTATCCCCTTTTCTGCGCCCAGGATTCTGGACCGCGCGAGCGGTTATTTTTTGCGCTCAACTTTCTAATCTGTCATATCTGGCGGGGCAGTTGCCGATACTTATACTATAACAAGTCTCAGCGACAGGGATTCAAAGGGTAGCGGAGCTGCCCGCCCCATTGACTGAGCGGCAAGGAGCCCAGCGCCTCGGGCAGAGGCGGAAAGGGCTCAGCGATGCGCGATGTACTACTCGCGTTGTTTGTCCTAGCGTTGGACAAATTGTGGGATGCTTGGCGAAATCGCAAGGCATAGCCCAAAAGCCGATGCGGCAAGGCATCGGCTTTTTTGTTGCGCCAATGTAGCTGGCATAGAATGGGGGGATGCAATCAAAAGAGGAATTTGAGCAGCTCATGGGGAGCATGATGGGCGGTAAAGATGCCATCTTTGCAACCCTCAAGCTGACGCCTGCTGAGCGCGAGGCAGCGGATGACATGATTGGGAATATCCAGCGATACGCCAAACAGCATAGAGAGGCAATCGCGCCCGTATTTTGGCAAGAAAAGAAAGCTGCTCTCTCATCCAATGTCGAGATTGCAGCGCTGGGCGCTGCCTTTGTCGAGCTGCTCACCTTTATGCCAACCGCGCCAGATGAGACAGACAGCAACTAGGGGCTGCGATGCTACCTCCGCCCTTTGAACATACCGCCCGATTCGTTCGCGCAGCGCTGAAAGAGGTTAAGCAGCCTCATCAATTCTTCTACATCCGAACGGTTGGCAGCGCGGCGGGATTATCGAAAAAAGAGACTGACGATGTAATCGCAGAGTTGCTCAAAGAAAAGCGGATAGCACCGCCCATTGCTGACGAGAGAAGTCGCTTTACAGATGCCAACTCTGGCGACGGTATAGATTGGGCAATCGATGTTGTGAGGCAGTTGGAAGCGAGAGAGGGCGGGAGTGTAATGCCGCGCAATCCAAAATTTCTACAGGCGGAAAATTCAAGCATCGACAAAAATATAACGCGCGCCGAAAGGCGTTACCTTTTAAAGGCGAAAGAGGTGGACGAGGATATTAACTGGGCTTTCAATTGGCGGCGGTTGGCTCTGCCTTGCTCCATGACTGAGGCTGAGGCAGAGAAAGCCGTAGTTGGCTTGAGAGATAAGAAAATCGTTTCTGGTGGGCGGGCTTCTGACGATTATAACTTTACGCCTGAGGGGTGGAAATTCGCAACTGACTTGCTTCTAAGGCATCGAAAGCGACAAGAAAAACTCAAACGGCTGAAATGGGCATTTCAAGGATTGATGGGGCTGTTGTTGACTTCCTGGGTTGGCGAAAAGGCTTGCGACCGATACGAAAAATATTCTGCTACTCATCCCTCGACAACAACTCAGCCGTCAACATCCAAAGAGCCGCAAGCCGCCCGCCCAACGACAGCCCCAACGTCTCAGCCAACAACTCAGCCAACAACGAGGTAGGACTATGAAAAAACTCGACCCAATTCCTTACATTTGGGAAAACGCAAGCGTTGCCGTTGGCTGTTTGGAAGACTACGGCGGACCATTTGAGGACAGACTTTGGAATGCCTATATCTCAGCGCTCATGCGACTCGACTCCAAAGTAGCATGAACGGGGACGCAGCTAATTTTTAACTTGCTGCGTCCGGACGTGGCTAGTTTTTAAGCTGCGTCCCCATATCTGCTCTCGCCACTTTAATTGCGAGCGATCATGTCTTTTCATCCGTGGCGTTCCAGCCTGGAGCTCGTGCTTCGAAATATTGTCGGAGCCAGGCATATCGTGCAGCAAGTTTGCAATCTCGAAGCTTTATTCGGCTCTCGTGCTCGTTCTTCACGAACTCCAGAGCCGTCTGAAAGACTTGGTAATAGTGGCCACCGTCTATGATCTGGCGGAATCCAGGACCCAAATAATCCACAAAAAGCATTCCGTCTTGGTCTTCCGTTACCAGAGACGCGCAAAGACGAGCAATTTCGCGGATCAGGAACGCCACATCGTTGTTGCCGCGGTATTCTAACATGTTGTGGAGTGCGGCGCGAAGCCGATCACCGACGACAATCCGCGGATATCCGGCGATGTTCTCGTGTAGATCATAAGCGTCAACGAATGCCGGCCCGTAAATCTCACCATCACGCGTCTCCAGGCCAGTTCCAATTTCGACTGCGCCTCGAACAGGAATTCCTTCGCCCAACAGCAACAGCATCGTCGTTGCGCATGTGACCAAGATCGAGTAAAGATCACGTACCGCCGGATCGCCTTGTGGGCTTCCAAGTGGCGCATACGCCACGACCGTATCTGAAAAAGACCAAATCCTAAGCCGAGAGGCGCGAAGCCGTCGATAAAGCCCTTTTTGGTTCGGTGATAGATTCGAAAACCCGGGCGCGGGAGGATGATGGATGAGTTTGTCGGCAAGGGGTAATACAGCCTTCTTGAACAGGTCTCTGGCACCGAAAGACTCCTTCAACTTTTCTACGAGGGTTGATCGGTTCTCTTCAATAAGTTCGATCTTTCCAAGTTCGCGGATTGCTTGTTTTTGTCCTAATAGGTCCAGCACGGCGACAGCGTAGTAGCGAAGTTCAAACGACCCTCGCCTGCTTGCGGATTTCTGGTGCGTTCGCTTCTTAGCCATTAAGTTCTCGCACGAAAATTGTCGTCAACACCATGAAAAATACCAGTCACGAAGACAAGCTGGTCATACAAATCGTGGCAACACGGCCTTTCCTTCAGGGACAATCCACCGGAGAGTTATGAAAATCGTTGGTCAGTATCGGGCGGGGCGGTTGGATTTGCATTGGTCAACCAGTACAATAACGTAATTCTCTTGGAGGGGGCCGCTATGACACTTCCGGCATCATATGTCGCATATTTTGAAGCCAATCCCATCTCGAGGTTTTCCGTCTACACGGATGACCAGATAAAGACGCTACGAAAGCTTGCGGAGGAACTGACGTCACTGCTTGATAGTTCGATGAGCGAGGGCTGTTGGGATGGCCAAGGGTCTATTCGCGCGTACAGCATTTTTTGGCTTTGGGTGCTGGGAGCGTACGAGGTCATTCGGACGATATCTCAAGCGGGAAACTGCTTCTCAACAACAGCTCTTCAGCGAATAAAATCGTTCAAGCAGAGAATTACCCAGCTCAGAATTCCATTCGCCAAACAGGAATATGCTGGGCGCAAACCGCAATCTCCCATCAGGAATGAAGCTTCGATCTACTCGGTAGACACATTGAAGAAAGATTTTTCATTTGAGGTGAAGGGAGCCATATTTTCCGTTCGCAATCTTTTAACGACATTCGAGGAGTTGATCACCAGCATTAAGCCAAACGACGTTTTGGATGATCATCGACAATCGCGTTCGTATCAGGCTTCTAATGCAAAAGGCAATCAATGAACGAGGCTAAAGAGTTGATCGAATCGCGGCGAGTTCTTTGTCCCATGGATCGCGATAAGACCGCGTGAGCATGGCCGAGGCTTCGGGATCGTTTTGGATTTCTTCTTTTTGGGCGTCCCAGGTTAGTTTTCGGCCGGTGCGGAGGGAGATGTTGGAGAGATGGCAGGCGGTGGCGATTTGGTGGCCGGATTCGAGGTCGGAATTGGGTTGTTGGCGGGACTTGATGGAGTCGAGGAAGTTGCGGGCGTGGAGTTGGTAGGCTTGGAGGGCGTTGCCGGATTTGTCGGAGTCGGGTTTGGTCCAGAGTTGGTCTTTGGGTTCATCGAGGGGTTGGGGGCCGCCGATGGGGTGGCCGCCGAGGATGGCGGCGACGGTGTTGGTGGGGTGGATTTTGGGGTCGGGGATGATTTCGTAGCCGAGTCGGGAGATGGGCATGGTGGCGTGGGTTCCCTGGAAGACGAGGCCGCCCATTCCGAGGCCTTCGCGGCCGCCGGCGGCGGCTTCGCGCCATTGGACGTTTACGATGAAGTTGCCGTAGTCGAGGATGACATCCTGGGTGTCGGGGACTTCGCAGTTGTCTTTGAGGAGGTGGCGGCCGCCGGTGGAGTAGATGGATTTTGGGCCGGGCGTGTTGGTGAACCAGTGGACGATGTCGAGGGAATGTTGGCCGAGGTTGGTCATCTGGCCGCCGGAGTAGTCCCAGAACCAGCGGAAGTGGTAGATGGAGCGGTTGGGGTTGTAGGGGCGGAGTGGGGCGGGGCCGAGCCAGAGGTCGTAGTCGAGATCGGGGGGAGGGGCGGAGTCGGGGGGAGAGCCGAAGCCGGGGAGGACGTTGCGGAAGTAGTGCATCTGGACGGAGACGAGTTGGCCGAGGGCTTTTTGTTGGAGGAGTTCTTTGGCTTTTTGGAAATGCGGGCCGGAACGCTGCTGGGTGCCGACCTGGACGATGCGTTTGTGGCGTTTGGCGCAGTCGATCATCCAGCGGCCCTCTTTGACGAAGAGGGTGAGGGGTTTTTCGCAGTAGACATCCTTGCCGGCGGCACAGGCCATCATGGTCATGAGGCAGTGCCAGTGGTCGGGTGTGGCGATGACGACGGCGTCGATGGATTTGTTGTCGAGGAGGCGGCGGAAGTCCTGATAGCGGGTGATGGAGCCGCCGATTAAATCTGCGGCGGCGTCGAGTCGGGGGCGGTGGGTTTCGGCGATGGCGGCGATCTGGACGTCGGGTTGGGCGAGGAAGTTGCGGGTGTGGATGCGGCCGATGAGGCCGAAGCCGATGATGCCGAGGTTGATGCGGTTGTTGGCGCCGAAGATTCGGGAGGTGGAGAGGGCGGTGGTTGCGATGGCGGACAGGAATGTCCGCCCCACCAGGGCGGTGCGGGAGGAGGATTTGAGGAATTGGCGGCGGGAAAGTTTGGAGCGATTTGATTTCATCTTGGCGTCCTTGGAAGGGATTGATGGGAAGTTTAACGGAGGTGGTGGCTGGTCACCAGAATCGGATTGATTTGTATGTCGAAGAGAATGCCGCGGATGCATGGGGGGCCGAGTACGTCCCCCCCTGCAACCCCCCGGAAATCCGGTGAGGTAACGTCACCTGCGGTGACTGACTGGAGGCATTTGTTTAAATGCAATGCAGGGGAGGAAGGGAGGAGGGGGGTTACAGGAGGTGAAGGGGGTGGCGCGATGCGGGGATCGCTGCCCCTCCGGCGCCCGGTTTTACCCGGCACAGCCACTCGCAGGCGGACAGGTAGCGC
>JBGPEF010000403.1:0-5443 GCA_041482675.1 Tepidisphaeraceae bacterium
ACGAGGATTGTTACCAGCCTGTATGCTCAGAACACCCTGGAGAATGATTTCCTTTGCGAACGCTTCTTCGTGAGAGCGCAGGGCGAGTTTTTCGGCGATGGGGCCGGCGAAGAGATTTTGGAGCATGCAGCCGTAGAGGGTGCCGGTGAGGGCGATGGCCAATGCCTGGCCGATGAGGGCGGCGTCGCCGCCGAGGTTGCGGAACATGGCGACCTGGGCGATGAGTGTGGCCATGAGGCCGAAGCCCGGGCCGAATTTGGCGAGGGTGTGGAAGAGGTGTTTGCCGTGTTTGTGGCGCTCGGTCATGGCATCGATTTCGATGCGGAGGATGCGTTCGATGATTTCGGGGTCGGTGCCGTCGATGGTGAGCTGGAGGCCGCGGCGAAGGAAGGGGTCGGGGGCTTCGCGGGAGACGGCTTCAAGGGCGAGGACGCCGTCGCGGCGGGCGGTTTCGGCGTAGCTGACCATTTCCTTGATCAGGTGCTCGATGTGGGCATCTTTGTTGAAGAGCCATTTTTTGAGATAGTTGACAGCGCCGGTAATGGAGTGGAGCGGCATGGAGAGCATGGCCGCGCCAACGGAGCCGCCGAAGACGAGAAAAATCTCGGCGGGCTTGATGTAGGCGCCGAGGGCGCCGTGAGAAGCGTGGAACATGGAGTAGACGACCGCCCCCCAGGCCAGGAGCAGGCCGATGATCGTTGCGAAATCCATTGTTTCTAATTTCGGCACAAGAGGGGGCAGGGAATGAGATTATTATCGGGCATGGAAGATGAGCACCACGGAGACAGGGACGCACAGACCCGCGCCTGGTTTGCGATGAGAGCTTTTGGAAGGAGACGTCGATGAAAACTGTTGCTTTGGTTACGGATTTGATCTTTGGAAGCAGAATTGCGGGGGCGGCGCGGGCGGGAGGGGTGGTGGTGCAGATGCTGCGCAAGCCGGAGCAGCTTTTGCAGGCGGAGGGGGAGTTGTTGCTGGTGGATTTGAATCTGGATGGCGCGGCCGGGGCGGCGGGGGAGTGGGGGAAGAAGGAGGGGAGGCGAGTGGTTGGTTTTGTCTCTCACATGGATGCGACTGCAATCGCGGCGGCGCGGGAGGCGGGGGTGCAGGAAATTATGGCTCGCAGCCGATTTATAGAGGGTTTGCCGGAGTTGTTGCGCGCGTGAGCGGGAGAGGTGCTGGCTCAGCCATTTGAAAGTGGCGTTTGCATGCTCTAAACTGCTGGGCTGTTTGCCGGAGGGTGACGGGCTGAAACCGCAGGACCTGATTCGATGTCCGGCAGGGCCGGACCTACGATAAAACCTGAAAAACCAACCCTGCGGATTGCTGGAGATATTGCCATGCCATTGATGACAACCAAGCCGATGTTCGACCTGGCCTATAACGGAGGATTCGCCGTCGGCGCGTTCAACGTGAACAACATGGAGCTGGCGCAGTCGATCGTGGATGCCTGCGCGAAGGAGAAGAGCCCGCTGATTTTGCAGATCAGCAAGGGCGCGCGGAAATACGCCAACATCCGCTACCTCAAGCACATCATCGATGCGGCCGTGGAGGAGCATCCTGAATTGCCGATCGCGATTCACTGCGACCATGGCGATACGCTGGACCTGATCCAGACGTGTATCAAGGACGGATACACGAGCGTCATGATCGATGGGTCACACCATCCGTATGAGGAGAATGTGAAGCTGACGGCCGACGCGGTGAAGTTGGCGCATGCGACCGGGGTGGTGGTGGAGGCTGAGTTGGGGATGCTGGGGGGCATTGAAGAGGACGTGGTGGGGTTGGATGCGGAAGAGTATGAGAAGAACGTCGAGAAGTTTTTGACCGACCCGGTGCAGGCCGCGGATTTCTGGAAACGGACGGCGATCGATAGTCTGGCCGTCGCCATTGGCACGAGCCACGGCGCATTCAAGTTCAAGCACGAGGCGAAGCTGGCGTTCAATCGGATCGAGCAGATCATGAAGACGTGTCCGGGGCTGCCGCTGGTGATGCACGGGAGCTCGTCGGTGCCGCAGGAGTTCATCGACCTGATCAACAAGTATGGCGGGGCGATGCCCAATGCCAAGGGTGTGCCGGAGGACCAGATTGCGATGGCGGTGCAGAAGTATGGGGTGTGCAAGGTGAATATCGACACCGATCTGCGGCTGGCGATGACGGCGAAGATCAGGGAGGTCTTTGCGACCAAGCCGGCGGAGTTTGATCCGAGGAATTATCTGGGGCCGGCTCGTGAGGCGATTACCAAGATGGTGCAGCGCAAGCTTCATGTGCTGAATAGCGCGGGCAAGGCGGAGGAGATTAACCGGCAGTGGGAGAAGCTGGGTCGGCCGATGCCGAAGCATTATTTGAAGACGAAGGCGGCTTAGCGGCCTCTGCAAGGTAGCTACGGTCAACCCGCGGAAGTGCCGATAAGAGTCAGGTGAAACACGGCCATTCCGCGGATGCGACTGATCCTTTTTCAGCCAAGCTGTTCCACCTCATCGATTTCCCCCTCTATACCAAGAGGCTGGTGATTCGGCCGCTGCGCGTGGCGGATGCGGAGCTGGCGTATCGGCTGATCGATCTGGACAAGGAAGTGTCGCGGTTCATCAATCGGGCGAACTCGCTGAAACAGAAGATCGAGCGGTTCCAGAAGCTGGTGGATGGGTATGAGGCGGAGAATTATGGGTATTTTGGCGTAGCGCCGATTGAGTCGGATGATCAGTTGATCGGATGGGTGGGGCTGACGCCGCTGGAGGGATATCCATTTACGCAGTTGGTTTATGGGTTGGCCAGGCAATATTGGGGACAGGGATTTGGGTCGGAGATGGCGGCGGCGATGGTGCATTACGCGTTTCAGCGGATGCACCTGGAGATCTTGGTGGCGGTGGTGAATCCGGAGAATGGGGCGTCGCGGAAGGTGATTGAGAAGGTGGGGATGAAGCTGAAGACGAGCATCGAGTGGCCGCGGCAGGGGATGGTGGAGCTGTTTGCGATGAAGCAGGCAGAGTACAAGCCGCCGACTTCGATTGTGTAGGCGGTCATTTCGCGGGTTTGTTTTGATCATCCAATAGCGTGGCGATGGCTTTCTCGAGCAGGCGATAGTCCTCATCCTGGCGGGCTTGTTCTTTTTTGTCGGAGGGGAAGTAATCGGGGCCGGGGTGGATGAAGCGGATGATGCCATCCTTGTCGACGAGAATGGAAAAGCTGGTGGGGCCGGAATTGGCGGGGTAGGCCTTTTTCTGCTGTGACCAGGTGAGATCGACGGCGATGGGGCCCTTGTAGCCGATGTCGGAGGCGGCGTTGAGGATGAGGGAGTCGGGGACGGCGCGGGGGGGTTTGGGATGATAGACGGCGACTATTTTCAGGCCTTTTTCGGCACACGTTGAGCGGAGATGCTCGAGGGCGGGGAGGGTGGATTTACAGTAGGGGCATTCGCTGGTCCACCAGCGATAGAGGGTGAGCGAGCCGGAGGTTTCGAGGGGTTTGTTGGAGTCGGTGTTGAGCCAGCGGTCGAAAGTGAGGGAGGGCATTTTTGTGCCAAGCAGCTCCTGGCCGCCGCGGGAGGGGGGGAGAGTTTGGATTTTTTCGGCCATGCAGATTGCGGTGATGCTCAAAACGGCCGCCAGAGCGTAGGGATTCATAACACCATTGCGCGGCGGATGGGGTGATTTGTCAATGAGAAACCGGCGGGGGAGAATGCGTCGATGCGGATTATTTCATTTTTGATGGTGATGGCGATGGTGGGGATTGCGAGTGGGGGGGAATTGCGAGTGGGGGCGGCGGCGGTGGTGATTACGCCGCCGGTGGGGACGCCGTTGGCGGGATATTACGACACGCGAATTTCCGATGGCGTGCATGATGAGCTTTATGCCAAGGCGCTGGTGATGGAGTGCGGCGGCGGGCGGGCGGCGATGGTTTGCTGTGATCTGATCACGATGCCGCCGAATGTGGCGAAGGAGGCGCGGCGGTTGATCGAGCGGGATACGGGGCTGAAGGCGGAGCAGGTGATGATCAGCGCGACGCACACGCACACGGGGCCGATTTTGCCGGGGCGGACAGCGCGGGAGACGGCGGATGGACCGGGAGGGGATTTGGCGCGGCAGTATGTCGAAGCGCTGCCGGAGAGGATTGCGGCGAGCGTGAAGCGGGCGGTGGAGAAATTGGCTGCGGCCAGGGGATCGGCGGCGGTGGGGCGGGAGGAGAAGCTGAGTTTCAATCGGCGATACATCATGAAGGATGGGACGGTGGGATGGAATCCGGGGAAGCTGAATCCGAAGATTGACCAGCCCGCGGGGCCGATCGATCCGGCGGTGAGCGTTGTGTATTTCGAGTCGGAGGATGGAGCGCCGATGGTGACCTACGTGAACTTCAGCATGCACCCGGACACGGTGGGGGGGCTGCAAATTTCGGCCGATTATGCGTCGCCGCTGTGCAATGTGCTGGGACGGCTGAAGGGGGATGCGATGGTGACGATGTTCACCAATGGGACCTGCGGGGACATCAATCATGTGAATGTGAACAGTAAGGAACCGCAGAAGGGATTTGATGAGGCGCGGCGGATCGGGACGATTTTGGCTGGGGAGGTGATCAAGACTTATGCGAGGTTGAGGCCGATCGAGGCGGATGCGGTGAGATTCAAGCGGGAGGTGGTGAAGCTGGAGTTGCCGAAATTCACGCCGGAGGAATTGCAGAAGGCGCGGCAGACGGCGGTGAAATTTGGCAAGGATGCGCCGGCGTTTTTGGAGCGGGTGAACGCGTTCAAGGTCATCGACGTGGCAGCGCGGGAGGGAAAGCCGTGGGAGGTGGATGTGCAGGTGATTGCGCTGGGGGATGATGTGGCGTGGGTGGGTTTGCCGGGGGAGATATTTGTGGAGCTGGGGTTGGCGATCAAAGAGGCGTCGCCGTTTCGGTACACGATCATCGCTGAGTTGGCCAACGGGGCGATTGGATACATTCCGACGAAAAAGGCGTTTGAACAGGGGAATTATGAGCCGGTCAGTGCGAGGTGCGCAGCGGGATCGGGAGAGGTTCTGGCGGAGACGGCGATTCGATTGCTGAATGAACTGAAGCGCTGAAGTAGGGTGTGCTTCAGCACACCAAGCTGCACGGTGTGCTGAAGCACACCCTACATGCTGACCTACGCGTTACACGGGTCATAAGCGGAACAGTCATTGGGGGCAGAATCGATCAGAGGGGCGGGCGCCGGAACTAATCGTACATCGTCCTCAACCTACCCATATTCTTCACCGATAGTTGCTTTTGGAAGGCGTTGAGTGTCGGTGGGGCGAACAGGTGACGGACAGAAGTTTTCCGTCTTACCAATGGAGCCGACCATGTTGCTCTGGGTTGTGCGCGGGACAGACGATACCGGGAACGATTTGACGGCGGTCATCGAAGCGGCGACGCGAGCGGAGGCCGAGTATATGGCTCTGCGGCGTGGCTTGCCGGTGGTGATCGTCTC
>JBGPEF010000404.1:0-5440 GCA_041482675.1 Tepidisphaeraceae bacterium
ATCGCCGCCTGCCCCCAAAGACCCGCCGACCAGACGACAAGATTGCGCGATGAGGCATATTGTCGGGGTTGGAGCGGTTTTTCGCACAATAGAAATCGGAGCCGTGTTGTGGGCAATGCGATGTGGTCGCTCTGGCACTGAATTTGTTCTGATGATCCATGGGGAGAAAAAGAGCCGCGGCAGACCGTCTGTGCGGCGCCATATACGGTTCGGCTTTGGCCGATTTGTTTGATCTAGTCCGGCGGTTGTTTCCGCCGGGAGGAGTTTCTATGAAGTCCCTGATTACTCTCTTCGTCCTCGCAATGTTCAGCGCCGCCATGGTTGGCTGCGAAGCAAACGCCGGAGCACGCGTTGGCGATCCGGACACCAAAGACACTACGGTGAAGAAGACCACCACCTACGACAACGGCGATAAAACCGTGAAGACCGAAACGACGATCCAAAAGTAATACCCGTCGTCGGAATCAGAACGCAGGGGCGAGATATTTGTCTCGCCCCTCTTTTTTTACGCGCAAAATTCAGATCAACGAGAACAGAGCACAGGCAAGTCGCCCATGTCACGTAAGAAGTGTCTGAAGATTCGACAGCGGATCGCGGATCAGCGATTCATTCCCATCCACCTTAATTCTCCGCGCCACCAGGTCACGCAGCGTCTCATCCTCCGTGCGGTGATTGATCGCCAAAATCTGCGAGATTCGCCCATCCGAACTCAGCCCAAATTCCAGGAAGCTGGGATGCTCCAGCGTCGGCGAGCCACGGACAATGTGCCGGCTCACATTCCGGCTCTCTCCCCACACCGAGAGCGCAATGTCCTTCACATCCGAAAAGAAATAGTTCGCCCCGCTGTAATGCTCTTCAACCCCCACCATATTCCGCCCCGCGACATTCCCCAACGCCTGTGCCGAATCCCAGTGATCGAGAATCCGATATTTTCCAAACAGCGGATCCAGAATCGCCGCGCAGTCCCCGGCCGCGTAAATGTTGGGCGCGTTCGTCCGGCAGCGGTCATCAACCAGAATCGCCTTCTCCGCCGCGATCGTCGTCCCCCGCAGCAGATCCTTGTTCGGCGATGCCCCGATCGCCGGAACCACAAAATCGCAGTCAATCGATTTCTGATCCGAAATGATCACCCGCTGCACCCGCCCATCCCCTTCCAGCCGCAGCGGCGTCGTCAGCGTATGAATCCGCACCGAAAGTGTCTCCAGGTACTTCCCGATAAACCGCCCGGTGGTCTCCCCGGCAAATTTGTGCCACGGATCAGACGCCCCAATCAGCAAATCCACCGCCAGCCCCATCTGCGAAAACGTCGCCGCCAACTCCACCCCCAGCACTCCGCCTCCAATGATCGTCGCCCGCCCACGCCCCGGCCCCGCCGCGCTCTGCGCGTGCGGCCGCCCTTCCCGCTGCGCCTTCTCAATCGCATTGTGCAGCCGGTCGGCATCCGTCAGCGAACGCAGATAAAAAACATTCGGCAAATCCGCGCCGGGAATCTTCAGATGATCCGGCGAAGCGCCCGTGGCGATCAGAAGCTTATCGAACGCAATCTCTTCCCCATTATCCAGTGCCACCATCCCACGGCTCGTGTCCAAAAGCGACGCCCGACGGCCCGTGCGCAGTTCAACCTCGTGCTGAATGAACCACTGATCCGGAAGCGTGAAAATTTCCTTCTGCGACCGCCGCCCCTGCAAATATTCCTTGGAAAGCGGCGGCCGATGATACGGCCGATTCACTTCCTGCCCGATCAGCAACACCGAACCCTCCGTATCAAGCGCGCGAATCGCCTGCGCGGCCGCGCTGCTGGCGATGCCGCCGCCGACCAGAATGTATTTGAAATGTGGAGCGCTCATCGCTGCGTTTCTCCATCATCCAAAGCAAGGGCAGGAAGTGCCCGCCCCCGTCTTATATACGAGACAAAGGGCAGTGGCGTTTGGTAGTGGCCTTCTGTCGATTCGGCCATTGAAGCAATTTGAAGGCCAACGAGCGGAGGGGCCGGGGGAGAGCGCGGGGCTTCCAGGAAAATCTCGCAACTGCGCTGTCATAAGCATCGGCATTTGGGTAGGGTAGGTCTTTAGTCCGATAACGGGCAATGGCCAATTGATGGGCTTGGCCGCCCGCTAAAGGGCAGTTTGCTGGTTTTTCGCTCAATTTCGGTTTTGGGCGAATCGGTGCCGAAGGGGCGGGTATAATCCGGGTGGAAGGGCTTCTCACCCGCGGTTTTCCTCTCATGGGTTGTGGTTGTTGGGCTTCCCCAACGCGCTTTGAGCGCTGGAAGTCTGGTTTTGTCTGACTTGGCCGCCGGGCCCATGAAAAGTGCCGTGTGTTGTATGAAGAGGGTATTGGTTGTCGATGATCAGGCCGATTGCAGCGAGCCCATGGCCCGCTTGCTGAAACTCTGTGGTTTCGAGCCCGCCATCGCCGGCGATGGCCGGGCAGCGCTCCAGATGCTCGAGCCTTTCCAGCCGGACCTGGTCCTCCTCGATCTGAGCATGCCCGGGATGGATGGATTTGAGTTCCTCCGCACCATGCGCGGCATGCCCAACTGGTCCGATCGCCCGGTCATCGTCTTCACCGCCTTCTACAACGATCAAATGCACACCAGCCTGCGCCTCCTTGGCGTAAACGACGTCTTCAGCAAGGGCCAGACCGACTTTGACATTCTCATCAGCCGCATCAGCGAGGTGACCGGTGAAAAACACACCGTCGGCGGCGGCCGCCGCGTCTTGCTGATCGTGGATGATGCCGAGACCCGCTCCGCGCTGGAAAGATTGCTCCGCGACTACGGCTACGACGTCAGCGGCGTCGCCACCCCCGCCGACGCCATGAAGGAGGCCGCCGACAAGCAATTCGATCTCGCCGTCGTCGACCTCGGCCTCGCCGATCGCGAAAGCGTCCGCCTCCTCGAAGAACTCCTCGGCCGCCCCGAATGCAAATCCCTAGGCCTGACCGGCGCCACCTCCCACGGCATCGAGCAAGCCCGCTTCTCCAAGCTCCTCAAAAAGCCCGTCCCCGTCGACCAGCTAATGGAAGCCATCAAAGGCCTCACCGACGCCTCCTAACCCCCCACCCCTTCTTCCCCGCCTTCCCCCCACCCCCGTGTCGTTCCCTTCGCCACGACCACCTTTAATTTGTAGGGTGCGGCTTGCCGCACCATCCCCAGCCGCATCGCGGCGAAAGACGATAGCCCAGGGTGCCAGCCCTGTGGTTGAGAATCCGCAACCAAAACAAGCCCCATAGGGGCGAAAGCATCGCCAACATCTCGATTGAACTGCCTCCAGTCAGTCCCCGCAGGTGACGTCATCTCACCGGATTTCCGGGGGTGCGGGGGGTACTCCCTCCGCGTCCGCGGCATGAAGAAAAAAACCAAATGAGTCCCCCTTCAGAGGCACATCCAACCACAAACACGCACAACCACTCCCCCTCCAACACCCCTCCCCAACCTCATCCGCACCGCCCCTTAAATACGCGTTACAATCGCCTCCCTTCCTTGACTTTCCCCTTTCCCATTCAACAATTAATCCGGATGAATGGATGATTAAATCCCCCTCACAACCCGCCGCACTCCTCGCCTGGATGGATGCCCTCGCCGACGCCACCCGCCTCCGCCTGCTCCGACTCCTCGAACGACACGAGCTCGGCGTCATCGACCTCTGCGATGTTTTGCAACTCCCCCAATCCACCGTCTCCCGCCATCTCAAAGTCCTGGCCGACCAGGGCTGGGCCCGCTCCCGCCGCCAAGGCACCACTCACCTCTATCGCATGGTCCTCGACGAGCTCGACCCCGCCACCCGCAAGCTCTGGCTCCTCGCCCGCGAGCAAACCGACCAGTGGGCCACCGTCCAGCAGGATGAGCTGCGCCTCACCCGCCGCCTCAAAGATCGACAGAAAGACAGCGAAGCCTTCTTCGCCGGCGCCGCCGGGGAGTGGGATAAGCTGCGGGTGGAGATGTACGGGAAGAAGTTTGCCCGCGAGGCGATGCTGGCGCTGTTGCCCAGTGAATATGTGGTGGCCGACCTGGGGTGTGGCGGCGGAGGAGTAACCGCCGAGTTGGCGGAGCACGTGGCCAGGGTGTATGGGATCGATAATTCACAGGCGATGCTCAAGGCCGCGAAGAAGCGCGTCGGGGAGAGGGAGAATGTGGAGCTGAAACGCGGGGATGTGGAGGCGATTCCGCTGGAGGATCAGTCGTGTGATGCGGCGCTCATGCTGCTGGTGCTCAGTTATGTGCCGGAGCCGGCGGTGGTGTTGAAGGAGATGGGGAGGATTTTGAAGCGAGGAGGGAAGGCGGTGATTGTCGATTTGCTGCCGCATGATCGCGATGATTTTCGGCGGATGATGGGGCAGGTGTCACTGGGGTTTGCGCGGGAGGATTTGAAGAGGGAGATGCATGGGGCGGGATTTGGGGAGGTGAAGATCAGGGATTTGCCTCCGGAGCAGGGAGCGAAGGGGCCGGGGCTGTTTTTAGGGGTGGGGGTGAAGACCTGATTCACTCCGCCACAGGTTAGATTAAAGGTGACGCGAACGGTGATGCGAGCCTTTATTTAAACGAGGGCCAAGCGATCCCCGCATTGCGCCAACCCTTTCATTCCCCCAATCCCCCTCATCCCGTCCTCCCCCGCATTTGCATTGATACAAAAGCATGCCTTCAGTCAGTCACCGCAGCTGACGGTAACTAAACGGATTTCGGGGGTTGCAGGGGGGCGTACTCGCCCCCATGCATCCGCGAATTCGAATCAAGCACGCCCCACCACCCCCGTGAAGCTCAAAATTCGCCTCAACCATCCCCCACTCACCTTATAAAACCCCCTCATCGAGAACCCGCCCAAATCCAGTTTGCCGCCAAACAGGTACACGTCCAAATTCCTATAATTTTTACCCAAACAAACGCCAATCTAAAACGTATACAGTCTCTGAGAACCCAACACCAGAAAGGGGGAAGGAATGCTCGCGTCTCACCCACCCATCCGTACCTTAGGAGATTCCCTGCCTTCACTGAACCCCAAACCCCAATCCCAAAACCCTGGTCATCTGCAAAACGAACCCATTTCCTTCGCCCATTTTCCTTCCCTCGTCCCTTGTCCCAGTCCCTCCTCCCTCGACGTCGTTTCCATGTCGGTTCCCGGTCGGTTTCACGTCGGTTTCGGTCGGTTTCATGTCGGTTTTTGTCGGTTTCGGTCGGTTTTTGTCGGTTTTTCTGATCAATCCTTGCCCCACCCCGCGCGCAACTCCATTTCTAAACAGATTTTGCAAAAAAACGCCCCCCAACCCCACTCGCGCTACTTTTCTTCCCCCTCCGCACACCCACAACCAACAACCAACAACCGACCACGCACCAGCCCAAAACAAGGCCACGGGGGAAAATCAAACCACCAAACGAACCCAAATCCCCCTCCATCACCCCAAAAACGCACTTTTTCGCCCCCACGCCAGCCCCTTTTTCGAC
>JBGPEF010000405.1:0-5428 GCA_041482675.1 Tepidisphaeraceae bacterium
ATCCAAACGCCATGTCGAGGAAAATGCGCGCCTGGTCCAAAAGCAAAAACCTCTGGCTCCGCCGCAGCGCCATCATCTGCCAGCTCACCTTCAAGAAAGAGACCGACCTGCGCCTTCTCTACGACTGCATCGAGCCGGCCATCGCCGAGAAAGAGTTTTTCCTGCGCAAAGCCATCGGGTGGGCCCTGCGGCAATATGCCTGGACCGACAGCGCGGAAATCATTCGTTATGTGGAAGAAAACAAATCCCGCCTCAGCCCCCTGAGCATTCGCGAAGCCCTGAAAAACTGTAAACGCAAATTCACCCTGCCCCCACGGAAATTACGCGCATAAAAAAGCCGAAGCGGGATGCCTAATGGATGTTGGCGCTCCGGATAACCCGGATTCTCTGCCTTAAAGGCAATGTCCTAACGCCCCGGCTCCCGAAGGTCATCTCGCCGGTATTTGGACTTGAGGCTAGGCCGCTTCGGTTACGCGTATTCTACCATCCCGCGCAACCCTTCCAAATAAAATCCCGGCAATTCAACACCTGCACCCCATTCATTTCACACCCCCCAACGCCCCCGCCAGCGCCTGTAACCATACCGCGGCCCGGCCTAAGACTTCCTCGGGAGGCACGGGAATCTTCAGGAATTGCTCGCCGGTTCCCGCATCGCGCTCCACTCTCCAGCCACCCGCGCCGCGTGCTGAAATGCGCTCATTGCTCCCCATGGCGGTCGGAGCCAGCGCCTGCGACAAGCGATCCAGAAATGTACGACCCACCCCGATCAACTGCGTCATGAGCTGCTGATGCGACGCTCCCGCAGCGACGGATGCCACCGTCGCGGCCGCGGGGCGATCAATCGCGGGCACCTCTGGCCGCGCGGGTTCGGGCGGCTGTGCGGAAATTCCGTTGACGCCGCCATTCGCTCGCGCCTCCGTTGCAGCGCCGCTCGCCGCTTCAACTGATTCCATGAACCGCTTTAACCGCGTCCCGCCCATGAACACTTCATCCTGTCCACCATCCAGCACCCCCGCGAACAACGACGCCTTGAACTTGAGCAAATCCAGCATCCCATGCTCGATGGTTCCCTTGGCCACGAAATGAATCACATGCACCGGCCGCTGCTGGCCCAGGCGATGCACCCGCCCAACCCGCTGCTCCAGCACCGCCGGGTTCCAGGGCTGGTCCATATTGAAGACCGCCGAGGCATTCTGAAGATTGAGCCCAACCCCTCCCGCGTCAGTTGACAGAAACACGCGGCAGTTCGCCTCCTGCTTAAACCGCGCTATCAAGTCCTTCCGCTTCGGTCCCGGCACGCATCCATGAAACAGCACGAACTTCCGCCGCTGCCGCTCCAGCCGCTCCTGGAGTAGTTCGTGCGAGCGCACCCACTGGCTGAAGATGACCACTTTGGTCTGGGCATCCTCAAGCACCTCCGAAAGCTGGGCCATCAGCTCGTCAACCTTGTGTCCGAAGTTCGTCGCTGGGTCCAGAAGATAGGTGCTGTTGCACACCATGCGCATGTTCTGGAGGGCGCACGTCATCCGCTTCTGGTCAGTCTCCGTCAGGAAGCCATATCGTCTCCACTTGGCGACAATCCGGGCCACGATCTCCTGGTTGTCATCGTGATGCGCCTGCTGCTGTGGCGTCATCGGCACGAACAAATGCTTGTCCAGCCGCTGGGGCAGTTCCTTGAGCACCTCCCCTTTCGTCCGCCGCAGCAGGATCGGCTCCAGCGTCTTGCTGATTTCCGCCAGATTGTGATAACCCACCACCCGCCCATCCTTATCAAGCTGCTGGTGCTCGGCCAGAAATCGAAACGCCGGCCCCAGCCGGAATCGGTCCACAAATTCCACGATCGAGTGCAGCTCTTCCAGGCGATTCTCCAGCGGCGTCCCCGTCAGCACGATCGCGTGCTGCGACTCAAGCTGCTTGACCGTGCGGGCAGCCCGCGTCTTCCAGTTTTTGATCCGCTGCGCCTCATCCAGAATGATCAGGTCCGGCGCCCAACCCCGGATCATCTCCAGGTCTCTGTGCAGGAGTTCGTAATTCACGATCTTGTAGAATGAATCGTGCCCATAGATCGCCCGCCGCGATGCCGTGCCTCCTTCGATCACCATCGCCGGGCGCGCGGTGAACTTCTCGATCTCCTGCTTCCACTGATGCTTTAACGACGTGGGCGATACAACCAGCACACGCTCCACCCCCGCCGCCCGCGCCAGGATCTCGGCCGCCGCCAGGGCCTGAATCGTTTTGCCCAGCCCCATGTCATCCGCCAGCAGGGATCGCCCCGCCCGCGCCGCGAACAGCGCGCCGCGCTGTTGGTACGGATACATCTTCACCTTGAGCAGGCCCTCAAACCCCTCGCCCTCCTCCGCCCTGGGGAAAAGCTGCCCGACACGCGCGAACAGCGCCCGCTGATCGCGGCACTGCGCCACAAACTGAAGCGCATCATCGTGGCAGCGCACCTCGTGCCCATTTTTCCGGAGCTCCTCCACCACCCGCTCGAACCGCTCCAGCGCGCCCTGATCGAAGACGTCCTGCTCATCCAGGAAATCCCGGACATGAACCAGATTCTCCGGCGGCAGCTCCGTCCCGCGCCTCAAAGCCACCTCCCGCCGCGCACCATACCGCAGATAAACCTCAGAAAACGCCGGCCGATATCCACCCGCCAGCGCGCGCCTGCCTCCCGACCGCCTCGCCAGCCGCCACAGCACAAACTCGATGTGCTTGCACGTTCCCAGCGTGTTCACCATGAAATCCGGACAACTACAGTGGTTGTCGCCAGGGCTCCCCCCGCGGATGGCCACTCGATACGTGCGCCCCGTCTGCGGATTGCTCACGTTGTAGTCGGAAAAAAACTCCTGCTGGCCAACATTGACCAGCCGGAATTTCTGCTCCTGCGCGAATTCCCTCCGTAGCGCAATCTGCCACTGCTCCAGCGACATGCCCTCGGGCCTGCGCGTCCGTGGCGTCTTGTGCTTTTTTTTTCGGGAGCGTCTGACCCCGGTACCTGCAATGGTGGCGGCAGACATGATTCCACGACCTCCATTTCGAGGAAATTAGCGACAAAAAAAAGCCGAAGCGGGATGCCTATGGATGTTGGCGCTCCGGATAACCCGGATTCTCTGCCTTAAAGGCAATGTCCTAACGCCCCGGCTCCCGAAGGTCATCTCGCCGGTATTTGGACTTGAGGCTAGGCCGCTTCGGTTGGACGTATTTTATCATTCGAGGATTCGCACGCAAGAATATTCCAATAAATCAACACCCCTATCCGACCCCCCCCGCCTCCAGCACTTCCCGCACCTTTCGGATCAGCAAATCCGGCGTAAATGGCTTCTGCAAAAAGCACGGATCGGGAAAATGGGAATCGCGGAAAAATTCGGAATCTCCCGTCTCGATGGTCAGCGAAGCCGCGCGTGCCGCGGCGCTACGAATCTCCTCGGCGTCGCGCCGCAACTGCTCCTGCCCATCCAGTCCCGCCAGCAGCAATTCGGCGTATCCCGTGATCGCCGTCAATAAATTATTGAAATCGTGAGCAATTCCTCCGGCCAACCGCCCCACCGCTTCCATTTTCTGCGCCTGCCGAAGCTGCTCTTCCAGTTTCCTTCGCTGGGTAATATCGCGCCACGTCGCCAGATGCGCTGGCCCGCCCTCCCACGACAATTCCACCACTCTCATCTCCGCGGCGATCGTCTGTCCATCGGATCGGACAACATCAGTCTGCGTTGTTTCCCCGGCCACCACCGGATATCCAAACGGCTGGCCCAGCAGCTCGTTGGCCGGCCTGGAAAACATTTCCCCACCGCCGATCCAATCACCAAAACTCGCAACCGGATCCCCACCTGGGCGCGCAGCATGTCCTTTGCCGGTGAGGGCGAGCCATGGCGGTCAGAACGATTCTGCCGATCGCTCGAGTTTCCGGGTTGATGTCTGCTGTGGGTATCCCGCAACGACTCCAATGACATCTGGAAATGGTTTTCCTATGCGCCTGGCGGAACTGTCAATGCCAAATCCCCGCATTTCCCATCGGCGTGTACGAACCCCCATTTTTCGAGCCGAGCCAGACGCCCCTCATCGATTTGCATTCCGCAGCGCCTCTGAAGATTGCAACTCGTGCAGGCTCAGGGCTTGGAAAACCTTTTCCATGTCGGAGAGATCTCCGATGACGCGCCGCGGCGGCTGCGGCGCCTCGCGGATGAGCGTCGGCGTGGCCAATATCCGCATCTCCTCCGCCTGGCGCGGATTTTCCAGCACATCAACCACCCGGATCTCGCAATGACCATCGATGCGGTTGTCGCAAATGCGGCGCAGGTTAACCATGGCCCGCTCCGAGCTGGGGGTATGACCGGTTACAAACAGACTCAGCACAACCTTGGACAGAAATCACTCCTCGACCGCCCCACCCAGCCTCCGAATCGACAAACCACTCAGCCGGACCAACACACTTTGAATCTCAAGCGGCTCGCAGCCCGTGCAGCACTTCCAGCAGCGTCTCGGCCGCCACCGGCTTGAGCAGATGTGCCGCAAAGCCCGCATCGCGGCAGGCCCGCACGTGCGACTCCATGCCATAGCCGCTCAACGCCACCGCCACGACCGACCGCAGCTCGCGCATGAGCTGAATGCCATCCTTATGGGGAAGACCGATGTCAATCAGCGCCAGGTCAAAGGGCCAACTGCTCGCCATCTCGAGCGCTGTGTCGGCACAACGGGCTCCCGCCACGTCATATCCGGCCGTGGTCAGAAACTGGGTGAGAAGCTCGCGGAGATCATCATGATCCTCCACGATCAATACACGCAGTCGCCTCGTCCCTGTTTCATCCATATGTAACCATCCCTGGGTACGCTCAAAAAAAGAGTATACGCAGGGCCACGCAGCCGAAGGAACGGCCAAATCGACGGCAAAACTGTGCGTGGGATTGGTTGGTCCGGCTCGGCCGGACGTTTTCAGAAGGGCAACGATTCGTCGGCCCAATCATCGGAGCGCAGCACCTGCCGGCGATTGAAGCGGGCAATCTGTTCCGCACGCCACTGGCAAAAACTGATGAGTCTCCCCTTGCCAATCAGACGCCAGGCCTTGCGGATGTTCTTGCCGTGCCGGATGAACAGATCATCCTCGGCCGAGGTAAACATCTGGGCGCACCCCGGATCACCCTGCCGTGCCGCTCGGCCGAAGAGCTGTCGATCGACCCGACCCGACCCGTGCGGCTCCGTCGCGATCACGTGCAATCCGCCCAATTCGGCGACGCCGCGGGCCAGCTTGATATCGGTGCCGCGGCCGGCCATGTTGGTCGCGACCGTGATCTGTCCCCGCTGTCCGGCCTCGGCCACGATGCTGGCTTCCTGCGCTGTCTGCGTCGCGTTCAGTACCCGATGGGGGAGCTTCAGCGATGTCAGCCGGCGCGATACTTCTTCGGATGCCAGCACGCTTCGCGTTCCCACCAGC
>JBGPEF010000406.1:0-5426 GCA_041482675.1 Tepidisphaeraceae bacterium
AAGCAGCGCTGGAGGCTGTCGTGCGTGCGCTGATCGGCCCACACATCCAGCGGCGTATTCCGCAGCGCATTAAACCGCCGAACATCATCCAGCCCCATGATGTGATCCGCGTGCGCGTGCGTGTACACAATCGCGTCAATCGAATCCACGCGATTGGCGATGCACTGAAGCCGCAACTCCGGCGTGGTATCGACCAGCACGTTCGTGTTCTGATAACTGATGAGAACCGATGGCCGCGTGCGCTGATCGCGCGGATCGGGGCTGGTGCAGACCTCGCAATAGCAGCCGATCATAGGCACACCGGCCGAGGTACCGGTGCCGAGAAAGAGCAATTCGACGGACATCACGCTGACATGATAGGCGGGAGCGATGATTAAGCGGAGCGCTTACGCCGCGGAAACAGCGGCCTCACAAGGCCGGTGACTTTTTAGGAATCAGGCGGCGTACGCCCTTACCCAGAAGCGCTGCGAGGACACAATAGAGTGGGAGTAAGAAGAACCCGACAAATGCCCCCGGCCCGCCCCCGGCGATAAACATCTGGGCCACCACGTTAACGACGATTCCCAGGACCACGGCAACGGCGAGCGGCGAACGTCGCGGGCCAGTCATAGCTCCAAGGAAGAATGCGATGACAAGTCCGGCAATCTGTATGATGAGAGACCACGCATCGTCCGAGTACCCAAGCCGGCCACCCATCATCCGAAACTTCCCGGGGCGAAGCACATTTTCCGGCAGAGTCGCCGCCATTGAATCAGGCGTTGCCAGTTGAACCGGTTGCGTTATTCCTGTCGCTTTCAGAGCATCAACCCATTGCCCATCCGTTTGAAGCAGTTGTGGTTTCGCATCTGCCCGAGCTGTATCCAGCACGAAGAATTCTCCATTCGCTTTGCCGGCGATGATGTTTCCCACGACAGCAATTTCCTCAACACCAGGCAGGACTTTAGTAAATGACAGCCCGGCGCCACGCGAAGTGGCGGATAACTCGACGAGGGAGCACATCGTCCCACCCTCGTCACGAACAACGGCATAGCGCCCGACAAGCGGTACGCTGTACAGCCCATCACCAAGCTCTGCTCCGAGCAGCGTCATCGCGGGCAACAATAGCTGTAACGAAAGAATGAGCAGGAGCCGGATGGGCATCACATCATCGTAATCAACACCCACCGTCCGACCCAAGGGAATAGCCGCACTTTGGAAACTGAATCGAATTGTGCAGGGGAACCCGCGCGCCCTGGGAATGCCGCAGGAAGAAAACGAGCGGCCGCTAAAGCAGCCCACCTACGTCTCGCGGGTCGATCACGCCGCTTCATCGATCTCAGGCGGCGGAGGCGGCGGCGGAATTGATCCATTCCGCCCGTTTTCGCCGATCCCAAGCTCTTCCAGCAACTTCGCCGGCACTTCCCCCGTGTTCTTGCACTTGGGATACCCGCTGCATCCCAAAAATCGCCCGCGACGCCCGGTGCGGATGATCATCGGCTTGCCGCATTCATCGCAGTCAATGTCCGTGGGAATATTGGCCGGCGCACCGGTGGCAGGCAGGGCCGCGCTTCCCATCACTTTTGCAACCAGCGCCTGCGCCTCGGCCGCGCTCTGCTTGAGCGCCGGCACCAGCGACTCCACGTGCTTCAGCTCTTCGCCCTGAAGCTTGGCCATCGTTTTAATCCCCCGGCATTTGGGGAATGTAGCGCATCCCAGCCACGGCCCGCGCTTGCCGTCGCGCAGGACCATCTGCCCGCCGCATTTTTCGCATTTGACGGCCGTCGGAATCGGCTTGGCCTTGGGCGGAAGCGGTTTGCCTTCCTTGTCCAGGTTGATGATCGTCTTGCACTCCGGATAACCCGAGCAGCCCAGGAATTGGCCAAATCGCCCCTTACGCTTGATCATTTCCTTGCCGCAATTGGGGCATTTGTGCTCGCTCACCTCGCGCATCTGCGGCTTGCCCTGCTGATCGACCGGCTGCGTCCCATCGCACGCGGGATAGCCCGTGCAGGAAAGGAAAAATCCATTCTTGCTGATCCGATAGCACATCGGCCGGCCGCACTTGAGGCATTCATAAGGAGAGGGCGTGCCGCCCGCGTGATCGAGCTTGTCCAGCGCCCCCTCAACGTTCGCATGGAACGGCCCATAGAAATCCTGGAGCACCTTGATCCAGTCGAGGTGCTTCTCCTCGATCTCATCCAGTTTCAATTCCATTCCGGCCGTGAACTGGACATTCATGATCTCGGGAAAACCCTGGATCAATTTATCGGTGACGATCGAGCCGAGCATGGTGGCGTAGAAGCGCCGATCCTGTTGCATCACATATTCGCGGTCCTGAATCGTCTGAATGATGCTCGCATACGTCGATGGCCGGCCAATCCCCAGCCGCTCCAGCTCCTTCACCAGGCTCGCCTCGCTGAAACGCGGCGGCGCCTGCGTGAAATGCTGCGTCGGATCGACCTGGATCGGCCAAACCTGCTGCTGCTCGGCCAACGCCGGCAGAAGCTGATCCTCACTGCTGATCCCCGCCACTTTCATAAAGCCATCAAACACCAGCTTCCGCCCGCTGGCCCGGAATATCGCATCGCCGCCCTTCGCGGCCGCGGCGATATTCACCGTCGTCTGATCAAACTCCGCCGGCGGCATCTGGCATGCGATGAAGCGCGACCAGACCAACTGATACACCTTATATTCATCCGGCCCCAGCTTGGCGTGCGCTTCCTTGGGCGTAAACGCCGCATCCGTCGGCCGAATCGCCTCGTGGGCCTCCTGGGCCGATTTATTCGATGATGCGTAAGTGTTCGGTTTTTCCGGAACGTATTTCTCGCCATACGTCGTCCCGATGAAACTCCTGGCCATGTTGACGGCATCGGCCGAGAGGTTCGTCGAGTCGGTACGCATATAAGTAATGTGTCCCGCCTCATAGAGAGACTGGGCCAGCCGCATCGTCCGCTGCGCCCCAAATCCCAACCGGCTGGAAGCGCCCTGCTGCAACGTGCTGGTGATGAACGGCGCTGGCGGCCTGCTGGTGGTCCGTTTTTTCTCGATCGAGCGAATGGTGAATCGCGGCAGCAACTGGGCAAGCTGCCCATGAAACCGCACCACCTCCGCCGCCGGACCCTTGGCTTCCGCATCGGCGGTAACTTCTTCGTTTTCTAATTTGAATCCGAGCAATTCCGCGGCCCGACGAGCCGCCTTGCGATCCGATACGGCGAATTTCTGCCCCTCCAGCTCCACCAGTTCCGCGACGAACGCGCCATGCTCCGCCAGCCATTTGTCACGCTCGGCCTTGGTGCGCTCGCCGTTGCCCGTGTTGTTCAGATAATCGTGCCACTCGGCCGCCAGCTTTGGGGCCTTTTTCTCATCCGCTGAAAATATGCCGGCGATCTTCCAGAACTCCTCCGGAATGAACGCTTCAATCTCGCGCTCGCGTTCAACAACCAATCGGACCGCGACGCTCTGCACCCGTCCCGCGCTCAATCCTCGCGCCACCTTGCGCCACAACAGCGGCGAAATCTCATACCCCACAATCCGATCCAGAATCCGTCGCGCCTGCTGCGCATTCACCCGATCGATATCGATCTTCATCGGATTCTTGAATGCCTTCTGAATTTCTGTTTTGGTAATCGCATTAAAAATAACCCGATGCGCCTTCGAATCCGGCACCGCAAGCGTCTCTTTCAAATGCCAGGCGATGGCCTCCCCTTCCCGGTCCAAGTCGGTCGCCAGATAGACTTCATCACTCTCCTTGGCCAGCGCCCGCAATTCCTTGATCACCTTCCCGCGGCTTTCCAAAACCTCGTATTCCGGAATGAACGTTTTCAGATCGACACCCATCCCCTTGGAAGGCAAATCGCGCACATGCCCCATCGAGGCTTTGACGATGTAATCGCTGCCCAGGTATTTGTTGATCGTCTTGGCCTTGGCCGGGGACTCCACGATCACCAGTTTTTTGCCGTGTTTGACGGTTTTTTTTGCCATTTCTTCTGTAATCAACCTTCCGTAGGCACGTGCGGACTATCGACCGGTGCTACGTTAATCTTGACTATCCGGAAGCCGCCCCAAGCCGACGCAACCCACGCGGGGCGATTGTTTGAACATCCTCACCTGCCCCTGTCAAGGCGTCGGCCGAGTGGATGCTTCCCAAGCGTTACGAAGGCGTCCCGGAGTAAGTTCGGCAGGGGGGTGAATGATCGAAACATCTTAAATAACGTAAAAACAACAACTTATGGCATCCCACCCTCGACCAACTTAATCGACTCTGACCTATATGATAGGCCTTCCAGGGCAAAAGACGGTTTTTTTCATTTGGTTGTGGGACGGCCGGGCGGCCGGAAGCGACACTATAAAGATAGAGCATGAGATGCTTTTGGGTCCACGTTATCGTTTTGGTTATCGTATTGCTGACCGGGGCAATCCTCCGCGCTGCCGATACCTCGGCCTTAACCGCCCTTACCGAACTCGGCATCCGCGAATACAAAGGCTTTTCCGGCGGCCTCTACCCCGATGCAAAAAACCAGCGACCCGACGCCCACGAGCGCACCGGAATCCTCTTAGCGACCCAAATCAAACCCCTCGATCCCCAGGGCATGGCCAGCGAGGAAGGCAAAATCGTCCTGCTCTCCATCGGCATGAGCAACACCACCCAGGAATTCTCCGCATTCATGCGACTCGCCCAGGCCGACCGCCAGAAAAAACCCCGCCTGATCCTTGTCGATGGCGCTCAAGGCGGAATGACCGCCGCCAGAATCTCCCGTCCCGACGAAGCCGCTGGTATCCGCTATTGGGCCACAGTCGATGATCGCCTCAAAGCCGCCAATACCACGCGCGCCCAGGTCCAGGTGGCCTGGATCAAACAGGCCGATGCCCAGCCCACCGCGGCCTTTCCAAAACACGCCCAGATCCTCGAAGAAGAGCTGGAACAAATTGTCCATCTCCTCCACACCCGCTTCCCAAACCTGAAAATCGTCTATCTCTCCAGCCGAATCTATGCCGGCTACGCCAAATCCCGCTTAAACCCCGAGCCCTTCGCTTACGAATCCGCCTTCTCGGTCAGGTGGCTCATCGAAAAACAGCTCAAGGGCGAGAAGGATTTGAATTTCGATCCCGCCGCCGGCGATGTCAAAGCCCCCTGGCTCAGTTGGGGCCCCTATCTCTGGGCCAACGGCATGACCAAACGCGACGACGGCCTGACTTACGAAGAACGCGATTTTGGCAACGATGGCACCCACCCCTCCCAGTCCGGCCGCGAAAAGGTCGCCCGCCAACTCCTCGATTTCTTCAAAACCGACAGCACAGCCCGCCCGTGGTTCCTCAAAAAGCCGGAGGCCAGGATCGATTGACCAGTGGTAAAACAGCCCATTCCCGCTAAACTGCGTTGGGCTTTTTCATCTCATGATTCGACGGACCAACACAATCGCTCTATCGCTCCCGCTGCTCGCCTTCGG